>NZ_LMCO01000067.1:0-240925 GCF_001424825.1 Ensifer sp. Root31
GGCGCTGCCAAGACCGACGTTGCTTACACCGGCATGAAAGCCGCGATCTCGGTCGTCGACGAAATCAAGGCAAAGCTGGTTGCTGCCAGCGAGCCGGGCGTTGACAAGTCCAAGGTCCAGAAGGAAATCACGCAGCTTCAGGAACAGCTTAAGAGCGTCGTCAAGTCCGCTTCGTTCTCCGGCGAAAACTGGCTCTACACCGCTTCCGGCGCAACTGCTCCGGGCACGAAGTCGATCGTCGGTTCGTTCAACCGTGACTCCAACGGCAATGTCAGCCTGACGACGCTCGACGTCGACACGACCAAGACCATGCTGATCGACGAAGCAGCAACAGCAAACGGCCTGCTCACAGACGCACTCAAGGACTCCACTGGCACGGCCATCGCCGGCGTCAGCGTTCTGACCCTCGACATCAGCACTGGCNGCAGCAACAGCAAACGGCCTGCTCACAGACGCACTCAAGGACTCCACTGGCACGGCCATCGCCGGCGTCAGCGTTCTGACCCTCGACATCAGCACTGGCGTAACGGCAACGACACTGGCCAATTACCTCAGCGGCGTTGACACCGTCCTGAAGAGCATGACTGACTCTGCTGCAGACCTCGGTGCGGTCAACAAGCGCGTCGACCTCCAGAAGGACTTCGTCGACAACCTGATGGACTCGATCGAATCGGGCGTCGGCAAGCTGGTTGACGCCGACATGAACGAAGAGTCGACCCGCCTGAAGNCTCCAGAAGGACTTCGTCGACAACCTGATGGACTCGATCGAATCGGGCGTCGGCAAGCTGGTTGACGCCGACATGAACGAAGAGTCGACCCGCCTGAAGGCTCTGCAGACGCAGCAGCAGCTCGGCATCCAGGCCCTGACGATTGCCAACACCAACTCGCAGAACATCCTGTCGCTGTTCCGTTAATCAGCGCATAGGTATGACGGACGCATCTGCGCCCGTCATGATCATGACCTCCAGGAAGCCGCGCCGCCCGAAAGGACGGCGCGGTTTTTGCGTTACCGGGGCGTTGTCTTTTGCCGTTAACGCCTGCTTCATATTCCCTTATTTTTGTTCACCTTCGTTACTGACTTATGAATGGCGTTAACCGTTTGTTAACCAAACAATCGTTACACATTCGTTAAGAGCGAAGGGTCGCCCCCAGGGCAAAACAGGGGCGGTTCGCATGACGCTGGTCCCGTCGCTGCCGGTCAATCACTCCGGAATGTTCTCAGAAAATCTTTCGGGGCAAGTGACCAATGACCAGCATCATGACCAACACGGCCGCCATGGCCGCACTTCAGACGTTGCGTTCGATCAACACCAATATGGCCGAAGTGCAGGAGCGAATCTCGTCCGGCTACCGCGTGCAGACAGCAGCCGACAACGCCGCCTATTGGTCGATCGCGACCACCATGCGCTCGGACAACGCCGCACTCTCCACCGTTCAGGATGCGCTTGGTCTCGGTGCGGCGAAGGTCGACACTGCCTATGCGGCGATGAAGGCGTCGATCGACGTCGTCACCGAAATCAAGACCAAGCTCGTCGCCGCGCGCGAGCCCGGCGTCGACAAGCTCAAGATCAACAAGGAAATCACCGAGCTGAAGAACCAGCTCATGTCCGCCGCACAATCGGCGTCGTTCTCGAGCGAGAACTGGCTCTACAATACCAATACAGCCGCCGTCGGCACGAAGTCGGTCGTCGCTTCCTTCAACCGCGACGGAAACGGCAATGTTTCCATCACGACGCTCGATTTCGACACGGCGCAATCGATGCTGATCGACACGGGCAGCGCGGCGCGCGGCCTGCTGACCAGGGCCTATGATGCCGACCAGCTGCAGCAGACGCCGACCGGCACCGCCGCACCGTACTATCTGATCGTCGCCCCGCCGGCTGCGCCGCCGACCGGCACCGAAATCAAGCTGACTGCGACGACCGCGCCCACGGAAATGGACGCGATGATCCGCGTCGTCGACAAGATCCTCGGGCAGCTGACGGACGCCGGTTCGACACTCGGCGCGATCACCAAGCGTATCGACATGCAGGAAAGCTTTGTCGCCAACCTGATGGATACGATCGACAAGGGCGTCGGTCGTCTGGTCGATGCCGACATGAATGAGGAATCGACGCGCTTGAAGGCGCTGCAGACGCAGCAGCAGCTCGGCATTCAGGCGCTGTCGATCGCCAATACCAACTCCGAAAACATCCTGCGCCTCTTCCAGCAGTAAGGTTTTCCAGCCGGTGGCGCCTTGGTTCCGCCGGTTTGGGACCGCCCGTCCGTGCCCGCCGAGAAGGCGGATATCGAATCGAGTTGAGTTCTGCCACGTCGTCGGTCACGGCACCCGGTGGAAACGGTTGGACCGCGCTAATTGCCCTGGCGCGGTCCAACACATTCATTTTCGCACAAGTTTGACCGAATAGCGTTCCCTCGCAGTCCTGTCGGATGACTGCCGGCCAATATGAGATTTGCGCCGCCGCCTGCATCGGTCTGCCGCCGGAATGAAAATTCCCGTGCCCGGCCGCTGTAAGTCAAAGAATGCAGGGTTCGCCGCTATCGGTGACCGGACCCGAGGGAGACATTTCAGCAGTGTCAGGATCATGGGAATTCTGCGCCGTAGGGCGGCGCCTGTCGGGCAGACGGGGATCGCCTTCTATCGTGCTGCGCGCATCGAGGTTCCAGCCATGAGCGCGATGCTGTCCCGCTATCTCAAGGATTTCAGTGCGCCGAAAGTCGAATTGTCGATGATGCCGCAGAAATACTTCCCCGATCTGGATACAGACTACTCCGATGGCGACCGGCACACGTCGCGAGCGGCTGCGCCGCAGATCGATGTCGAAGCCGAACGGCGCGAGGCTTTCGAGCAGGGCCGCGCCGAAGCGTCGGCGGAGCTTGCCTTCGAACACGGCAATCAGATCGCCGATCTCCAGGCGGCCCACGCGGCCGAAATCGAGGCCCTGACCAGGCGCCTCGAGGACGAGGCCGCAAGTCGCATGGCCGGACGGTTTCAGGAGATGACCGAGCATCTGGCGGTTTCGCTGGGTGACCAGACCGCCCGGGTGCTTGCACCTGTCATGGAGGAGGCGCTCGCGCAGCGCGCCGTTGCCGATATGGCGCAGATGATCCGGCAGGGAATTATCGCTGGCGAAGGCTGTGCGATCACCATCAAGGGTCCGCTTCCCCTGTTCGAAGCATTGAAGAGCAGCCTCGGCGACGACATGCCGGTGTTCCGCCACGTTGAAACCAACGACATCGACCTCGCCATCGAAATGGATGAGACGATCCTCGTTACAAGAATGGCGGCTTGGGCCGACACTGTCCGGAAGGTCCTCGCATGAGCGACGAAAGCCATCACAACGGCAAGAACGAAATCATCATCGTCAAACGAGTGAGTGGCGGTCATGGCGAGCATCACGGCGGCGGCTGGAAGATTGCCTACGCCGACTTCATGACGGCGATGATGGCCTTCTTCCTCGTCATGTGGCTGATCAATGCCGCCAACGAGGAGACGAAGGCGGCCATCGCCTCCTATTTCAACCCGGTGCAGCTGACCGACCAGAAGCCCGCTGAGCGTGGCTTGAAGGATCCTGCCAAGGATGCGCAGGGCGAAGAGACACAGCAGCGATCGAAGGTCGACGGCGAGCAGGAAAAATCGGGCGGCTCGGCCAAGACCGGCGACCAGCTGACCGCAACCTCGGGCGAGGAAACGAAATACTCCGACGCCGATTTCTTCGAGAATCCCTATTCGGTGCTTTCGGAAATCGCGCAGGAAGTCGGCCAGCAGGCAAACATCAGCGTCAAGGGTGACGGCGGTGCGGCGCAGTCCGGGCCGTCGACCGGGGCGGAAGGCGGCGAGGCCTTTCGCGATCCATTCGACCCGGACTTCTGGACCAAACAGGTCGAAGTCAAGGATGCCGGCAACACCACCGAGAAGGACGTCGCCTTGGCGTCCAAGGCGGCGATGGCGAGCGGCGCAGCGCCATTGCAGAAGACCGCCGAAGAACAAAAGGCCGAAGGGAAGCCGGCCGACGCCGGTAAGACTGATGCCGAAGAGGCAGAACTTGCCAAACCGGATGCCGCAGCGCAGGCCGAGGAATTGAAGGCCGAGATCAAGAGGGAGCTCGGAGGCGATGCCGGCAAACTGGCAGAGGGCCTCGTCGTGACGCCGGCTGAAGGCGGTCTGCTGTTGACGATCAGCGAACAGACGGATTCCCAGATGTTTGCCGTCGGCTCGGCCGTGCCGCAGAAGGAACTTGTCATGGCCATGGAGAAGATCGGCCGGCTGCTGTCTGAGCGCCAGGGCGTTGTCGCCATCCGTGGCCACACCGATGGTCGTCCGTTCAAGGACGGCACCTATGACAACTGGCGCCTGTCGGCTGCGCGCGCCCAGAGCGCCTACTACATGCTCGTTCGCGGTGGTCTCAAGGAAGATCGCGTCAGCCAGATCAGCGGCTTTGCCGACCGGCGGCTACAGATCCCTGGCGATCCCTATGCGCCCGGCAACCGCCGTATCGAAATCCTGCTGCAGTCGGCTAAGGGTTAGAACCGATGCTGCGACGCTTGCGATCCGCCTTGATGATGTCGGCACTGGCCATCCCGCTTTCGGCGGGAATGGCGGATGCCAACGACCTCGAGGAGCTTGCACCCTTCAAGATGATCCGGTCGCTGCAATACGTGCAGGACTCGGTGGTGCTCGGCGATCATTCTGCCATCGAGATGCAGCGCTTCATGCTGGGTGCGATCGACAAGCGGCTCAGGGCTGCGGATGCGTCCGTGTTCCGCGATCCGCGCAATGTCGATGCGGCACTTGTCTACGCCATGAGCGGCGGTAATCCGGAAACACTCAACTATCTCGCCGACCATGATGTCGATGGCAATTTCGATTCGCGCGTTACTGACGCGCTTAGGCAATATCTCGGCGGCAAGGGTGGCCTGATCGTCGAGAGCCTGTCGAAGGCGGCGCCCGAGTACCGCAATTCCCGTGTTGGTCCCTACCTGTTCCTGATCCTCGGCAATGCCACATCTCAGCAGGACCCGGTCGGGGCGATGAAGTTCTACGACTGGGCGCGATTGACTGCTCCGGGAACGATTATCGAGGAGGCGGCGCTTCGTCGCTCGGTCTTCCTTGCTGTGCAGGCGAACATGCCTGACAAGGGATTTCGTTATGCCCTGAACTACGCCCGCCGATACCTGACGTCGCCCTATGCCAGCCAATTCGCCGACGTCTTCGTCGAGCTGGCCGTCGGGCATTTCGACGAGGCGGCGCACGAACGGATTTCCGAAATCCTGACTTTCATGGATGCGCCGCGCCAGCGCGAGGTCTATCTTCGCGTCGCACGACGTGCGGCTATCAGCGGAAAGCAATCCTTGGCAAAGCTTGCCTCGGAACGGGCCGAGCAGCTCGCAGCCGACGGTGCGTCCGAGCCGCGTGTGCTCGCCAATTTTTACGCCGGGCTGGCGTCGGTACCGTCGTCTGACGTCTTTGCCGCAACACAGAGCATCGCCGCGATCCCGGACGCTGAGCTTTCTCCGCGTGACCGAGCCCTGCGTGACGCGGCAAAGGCAGTTGCAGAGGCCGTTGTCAGACCACCGGACGATGAAAGCCTCACGCAAGCGTTCTCCGCTAGACCGGTTAGACCAGCCACGCCAGTCGAGCAGATCGAAGGTGCGGAAACGGGAAGCGGCATGAGCCCGTTCGGTAGCCCGGCGGCTGATGCCAGCGCCCCAGAAGCTGGCGAGACGACACAGGCCAGCGCTGAGACTGCCGACGCCTCCGATCCTGCTCACGACGGTTTCGTGGCCAAGGGGCGGTCCAAGTTGGAGGAGATCGATGCGCTGCTAAGGGGGGAAGGCAAATGAGAGCTCTCGACGAAAGCCTGCGCGCACCACCTCAGTCCCAGACGGGCAAGCCGGGCGCACGTGCGGGCGGCAAGGAGCAAGCCCCCGGCGCCTTCGAGGACGCCGTCGCAACCGCTGGGCGCCAGAAGGCGAACGGTCAGGGCGGACAAGGTTCGTCCGCCGGCAACGGCGAGGCGGCCGAAGGCGAAAACTCTGGAGCTGCGACCTTGATTGGCAATGGCGGCATTAAAGGCGGCGACGCCAAGATCTCGATCTCCAAGCAGGCGCACAATCGTGCACCTGGGGATCCGGAAGATCCGTTGCTCGACAATCACAATGCTCAGAACGAGCGGTTCTCGCTAGCGGAGCGTGGACGAGACGCCAAGCGTGTTGCTGCCAAGGCGGCGCGGGCGCGCGAACAGGCGAATGAGACGGTTGCCGCCGACGCCGACGAATTGGCCGCCGGCATAGCGGGTTTGTCGCGCGGCTTGGGTAGGGGCCAGGCAAACGGCGCGCAGGGTGCAGACGGCGAGCCAACTGATGCGGCCGCGGCTTCAGATGCCAAGACTTCCCCAAGCGCCAGCGTAGACGACCTGCTGACGCTGCTCGGCGGCAACGCCATGCCGTCGACGCGTGCTGATGCCCAAGGTGGCTCGGCCGGCGCCGCTGGCGTCCATGCCCTCGGTGAACGCGGCGCCAAGGGCGCTGGGCATGGCGAGATGATCGATGCCCATGGTGCGAGTGCCGAAGGTGCCGATGGCGAACAGGGCACCGACCGGTTGTTCCGCTTCGCCCGCGCCGATGGCAAGGGGCAGGCGATTTCGATGAGCATATCGAAGGACGGCGAACGGGCGACGGTTGACGCCGCGCGGTCAAATGCCAAGGCTGAGAACGTCACCGTGCTCGAAGCTCGCCGTTATCTCGGCATTTCGATGAACAGCAATTCCACCAATGTCGCCAACGCGATCGCCGGCGACGCGGGCTTTGCCCAGTCGTTGCAGCCGAGTGCTGCCCTCGGCCAGCCGGGTGCCTGGACGCAGGCCGGCAAGACCTTGAACACGCTCAAGATCCAGATGCATCCGATCGAGCTTGGCCTCGTCACCGCAACGTTGCGGTTGAAGGACGACGAGCTGCAGGTCGAGCTGAAGGTGGAGAACGGCGAAGCCTTCCGCCAGCTGCGCGACGACCAGAGCGAAATGGTCAAGGCGCTGCGAGCCCAGGGCTTCGCGGTCGATCAGATCAACGTCGTGTTCAATTCGGGCAGCGATACATCGACGGGCGGCGGCAGCTCGCAGCCGCAGGCCCAGGCGGGCCAGCAGGGCCGCGATCGCGCCGAGGACGGTAGCGGGCAGGGGCGGCAGCGACAGGATGGCGACAGCCAGGGTTCAGTGGCGGAAAGGCGGGTTGGCAATGGCGGTACGGATGATGCGGTTGCCGGCACTGAGCGTTCTCGCACTGGTCACGTCTACATGTAGCGCATTCGCCGGTGCCGACACTGGAATCTGCGAACGTGAAATCATCTCGGCAGCATCCAAATACGGCATTCCGGCCGGCATACTCTACTCCGTCGGATTGACGGAAACCGGCCGCAAGGGGTCGCTGCAACCCTACGCAATGAATATCGAAGGTAAGGCCTATTTCGGCACCAGCACGCAGGATGTTCTCGTTCGATTTGCCAACGCTCAGGCGCAGGGTGCCAAGCTCATCGATCTCGGTTGCATGCAGATAAATTACCACTTCCATGGCGATCAGTTCGCATCGCCGACGGAGATGCTTGACCCTCGCAAGAATGTCGAATATGCCGCGCGCTTCCTGTCCAACCTTCGAGCGAAGCATGAGAGCTGGACAATGGCCGTCGCACGGTATCATGCCGGCCCGAACAACGACCCGGCGCAGAAGAAATATGTCTGCCGGGTGATCGCGAATCTGGTCGCGACGGGCTACGGCAAGTGGACGCCGAATGCCACGCAGTTCTGTCAATAAGCAACCAATGATTGTTTGATTACGGGTCATTCTGCATTGTGGCGACAATGCGTGGAGAATGTGACGGCAAGTGGTTTTGTCGCAAGCCGTTAACTTTTCCACATTATTTTAGTGTGACCGTTAACGCTTAGCCACTAGATGTAGATCAAATCGGCGCGATATGGTTAATCAATTATTAATTCCACCCATTAACTTCCTCTAGTTGTTCATGAATCCCTCGATTCGTACCTCTCAATCAGTGCGGTGCCATACTGATTCGGAGGCGGACGAATGATCGTAGTGGTTGACGATAGAGAACTCGTGAAAGACGGCTACACGTCGCTTTTCGGGCGTGAAGGAATTCCCTCGACGGGCTTTGATCCCAAGGAGTTCGGCGAGTGGGTGAATGCGGCGGCAGATTCGGATATCGACGCGGTCGAAGCGTTTCTGATCGGCCAGGGTGACAGCACCTTTGCCTTGCCGCGCGCGATCCGCGACCGGTCGATGGCGCCCGTCATTGCGGTCAGCGATACGCCTTCGCTCGAAAACACCCTGGCGTTGTTCGACTGCGGCGTCGACGACGTCGTTCGCAAGCCGGTTCACCCCCGCGAGATCCTGGCACGCGTTGCGGCGATCCGTCGCCGCCTGAAAGCCATCAACAACTACACCGACATCGGCCCGATCCGCGTCTTTGCAGATGGCCGCGATCCGGAGATCAACGGCGACGTGTTCGCATTGCCACGCCGCGAGCGCCGCATTCTCGAATATCTGGTCTCCAACCGCGGGCGCCGAGTCTCCAAGTCTCAGATTTTCAACGCGATTTACGGCATCTTCGATGAAGACGTCGAGGAGAACGTCGTCGAAAGCCACATCAGCAAGCTGCGCAAGAAACTGCGCAAGAAGTTGGGCTTCGACCCGATCGATTCCAAGCGGTTCCTTGGCTACTGCATCGACTGGAACTAAGGCGCGGCTAGGCGGGTCAGGGCGTACCTAAGACAGGTTCACGCAAGGCCCGCTTCCTAGTGTCGCTGCAACGTGGAAATGAGGATCCGATATGAGTCTCTATGGCAGCATGAGAACGGGCGTCTCCGGTATGAACGCTCAGTCGAACCGTCTCGGCACTGTCGCCGAAAACATCGCGAATGCGAACACGACGGGCTACAAGCGCGCCTCGACAGAGTTCTCATCGATGATCCTGCCTTCGGGCGGCGGCAACTACAATTCCGGCGGCGTCGAGACCCAGGTGCGCTACAGCATTTCGCAGCAGGGCGGCACAAGCTACACGACGTCCTCGAGCGACCTCGCGATCAACGGCGGCGGCTTCTTCATCGTGCAGGGCAACGGCGGCGAGAATTTCCTGACCCGTGCCGGCTCCTTCGTTCCCGATAAGGACGGCAACCTCGTCAACACCGCCGGCTTCAAGCTGATGGGCTACGAATACAAGGCTGGCGCCGACCCGACGGTCGTGGTCAACGGCTTCGACGGCCTGACGGAAGTCAAGCTCAAGGACGAAGGCCTGGTGGCGTCGGGCTCGACCAAGGGCACGATGGAAGCGAACCTGCCGTCAGGTGCTGCCGTCGGCGACGAAAAGCCGACGTCGCTTGTCGTCTACGACAGCCAGGGTAACACCCGCATCCTCGACTTCGTCTACAAGAAAACCGGCGTGAACCAGTGGTCGCTTGAGATACGGGACCGTTCGACATACACGGCAGGCCCGCCGGCAACGGGCGTGATCGGCTCGCAGAGCATGACGTTTGACGCGGCCGGCAAGCGCATTTCGGCCACGCCCGCCACGCTGACGACGACGCCTATCAACAACCTGCCGGGCACAGGCGCCAATCTCGGCGCCCTGACGATCGACACGACAAAGACGTCGCAGCTCGGTGGCGATTTCACCAGCACCGGCGGCGGCATCGACGGCAGCAAGCCGAGCAAGATGTCGGGCTTCGAGATCGACAAGGAAGGCGTGGTCTACGTCAAGTACGGCGACGGTAACCTCATTCCGAAGTTCCGCATCGCGCTTGCCACCGTCCAGAGCCCGGACAGGCTCTTGCCGCAGTCTGGCAACGTCTACTCGCAGGGCACCGATTCCGGCGTCATCGTCACCGGTTTTGCCGGCTCCGGTGCGTTCGGCAACATCCAGTCCAAGGCGCTCGAGAACTCCAACGTCGATATCGCCAACGAGCTGACCTCGATGATCGAGGCGCAACGCAACTACACGGCAAACTCCAAGGTGTTCCAGACCGCATCGGACCTGCTTGAAGTTCTGGTCAACCTGAAACGGTAATTGAAAGAGATACGGTCCGCGTTATGTCGCTGTCCTCCGCAATATCCATCGCACAACAGGCTTTCAGCAACACGGCGCAGCAAACCGCGATCGTGTCGAAGAACATCGCGAACGCGGGCAACGCGGACTACTCGCGTCGGCTTGCTTTGCTCGGAAGCACGGCGAATGGCGCGCAGGTCGTATCCATCTACCGTGCCCAGAACGAGGCGCTGCTCAAACAGAGCATCGCCGGCATGGGCGAGGCCTCGGGCCAGGCAAGGCTGCGGGAAGGGCTGGAACTGATGAAGTCGGCGCTCGGTGGCAACAGCTACGAGACGGCGCCTTCCAAGCTGCTGGCCGATTTCCGCAACAGCCTTCAGACCTTTGCCGCGACCCCTGGCAACAAGACGATCGCCGCAACGGCGGTTTCTGATGCCGGGGACCTGGCGGATTCGCTCAACAAGGCCTCCAAGTCCGTCCAGGACATGCGCGAGAATGCCGACAAGGAAATCGCGCTGGAGGTCGACAAGCTGAATGGCCTGTTGGCGGAATTCGAAAAGGCCAACAACGCCGTCAAGGCGGCAACGGCGCAAGGGTCGGACCCGAACGACGCGCTCGATCAGCGCGACAAGATTTTGAAGCAGGTCTCCGAGATCGTCGGCATTTCGACGACGACGCGCGCCAACAACGACACTGTGATCTTCACCACCGACGGGACCGTGCTGTTCGAGACGATTCCGCGCTCGGTCACCTTCGCCTCGCAAAACGTTTACGACGCGACGACAGTCGGCAACAAGATCTATGTCGACGGCGTGCCGATTGCCGCGGGAACCGGCGCCGATACGACGGCGAAGGGCAAGCTAGCAGCACTCGTACAGCTGCGCGACGACGTCGGGCCGAAATTCCAGTCGCAGCTCGACGAAATCGCCCGCGGCCTGGTGACGATGTTCCAGGAAGGCGGCCAGCCCGGCCTGTTTACCTGGGGAACGGCGGGTATTCCGCCAGTCGGCATCGTGCCTGGCATGGCATCGAAGATCACGGTCAACGCGCTTGCCAAGGCAGACCCGCTGATGCTGCGCGACGGTGGTTTCGACGGTACGTCGAACAACCCCACCGGCAATGCAGGCTATACCGCCCTGCTGGACGGCTTCATCAACGCAATGGGTGAGAACATGGCGTTCGACCCAGCGTCCGGCCTCGACAGCAACAGCAACATTCTGAATTTCGCCACCAGCTCCGTCGGCTGGTTGGAGCAGTTCCGCAAGACGGCATCGACAGCCGACGACAACAAGTCGGCTCTGCTGTCGCGCACGGCGGAAGCGCTGAGCAAGCAGACTGGCGTCAGCATCGACGAAGAACTGTCGCTGCTGCTCGATCTCGAACAATCCTACAAAGCATCGGCCAAGCTGGTCAGCACCGTGGACGCCATGATGGCGGCCCTTATGGAAGCTGTGAGGTAATCATGAAGACATCCTTCGTTTCGAACCTGGCGATTCAGACCGCCATGCGCCTGACGATCCAGCAGACTCAGGCCGAGTTGCTGCGACGCACCCAGGAAAGCACGAGCGGCATTCACTACGACATCGGCCTAACGCTTGGGGCGTCGACGTCGCGATCGCTCAATCTGCAGCGCGAGCTGGACAGGATGGGCTCCCTGAAGGGCACCAACGCCGTGGTCACGCAGAGGCTTTCCGCCTCCCAGGGCGCGCTTGAGACGATGCAGAAGGCCGCCGAGAAGGTGCGCGACACGCTTGTGACCTACAAGGGCAACGACAGCGTCGACGCGATGAAGATCCTGAAGTCCGAAGTGAATGGCGCGCTTCAGATCTTCACATCGGCGGCGAACACCTCTTTCAACGGTGAGTTCCTGTTTTCGGGCATCAACTCAGACGTCAAGCCGCTCGCGGACTACAACTCCGTGCCTCCGTCTGCGGCCAAGGCCGCATTCGATACGGCGCTCAGCAGCTACATGTCGACAAACAGCCTGACCGACATGAGCCAGTTCACGCCGGCACAGATGCAGGACTTCATCACGACCAAGCTCGAACCGATGTTCATGGGCACGGATTGGGATGCCAACTGGTCTGATGCCTCGAGCCAGAACATGACGAGCCGGATCAGCGCCAGCGAGGTCATCGAGAGCTCGACCAACGCCAATACCAAGAGCTTCCGGATGTTCGCGCTTGCCAGCGTGATCTCGTCGGAACTGATGGACAAGAACGTCGATTCGCAGGTCCGCAACACGCTCAACAACGCCGCATTCGGCTACATGGAGCAGGCTATTGCCGGCCTGAACGGGGAACGCAGCTCGCTCGGTATCTCGGAGTCGCGCGTCAAGAAGGCGACGACTTCGATCGAGGCGCAGGAGAAGCTCATCAAGACCCACATCATCGACGTCAACGGCATCGATCAGGAAGAAAACGCAACGCGCGTGAATATGTTGAAGACCCAGCTCGATACATCCTACGCGCTGACGTCGAGACTGCAGCAGATGAGCTTGCTCAACTACCTCTGAGAAGAGGCGACCGGACAAACATGAAGGATGTCTGAATGTACCAATTTTCCTATGCCGAGATCATGGAGGATGGCGTTGCCGACTCCAAGAATCGAGAGCGGCAGGTACTCGATCGCTCGATTGCGCTCCTTGAAGCCGCAAGACAGCAGAACGGGTATTCGAGAGAAGCCATCGAGGCGATCTATTTCACCCGGCGCGTCTGGATCCGCTTCATCGAGGATCTTCGCGCTCCGGAAAACCAGCTCAACGAAGAGCTGCGCGCCAATCTGATTTCGATCGCCATCTGGATACTCAACGAGACGGAAAAGATCCGCAAACGCGAATCCTCCAACTTCCAGGGCATAATTGACATTACCACCATCATCAGGGATGGACTGAAATGAAGAGCACACTGCGTATCTCGCTGAAGTCGGGCGAAAGAATTTTTGTAAACGGCGCGGTGCTTCGCGTTGACCGCAAGGTCGCCGTCGAATTCCTGAATGACGTGACCTTCCTTCTGGAAAACCACGTGCTTCAGCCGGAAGACGCGACGACGCCGTTGAAGCAGCTCTACTTCATCGCCCAGATGATCCTGATCAACCCGGAAGGCGCCGAGCAATCGACCGCAATGTTCCGCAAGTCGGTCGTCATGCTGCTTAACTGCTTCAAGAACGAAGAGATCCTGGCCGAACTGAAGCGGGTCGACGGCCTGGTCACCAACGGCCGCGCCTTCGAAGCGCTGAAGGCGATCCGTGGGCTCTACGCCATCGAAGACCGCATCCTCAACACGCAGGAAATCACGCCGGCCACGGTCGAGCAGATTCGCAAGGAGATCGCACCATGGCGGTAAGCGGCGTCAGCAACAATGACTACACCCCGATCGTCTCGGGTGCCGACTCTGGCAACGACGCCAGCAAGGCGTCGCTGAACTACGAGAGCTTCCTCAAGCTGCTCGTGGCCCAGATGAAGAATCAGGACCCGACGCAGCCGATGGACGCCACGCAGCAGATCGCGCAGCTCGCGACCTTCTCGCAGGTCGAACAGACGATCAAGACCAACAAGAATCTCGAAAGCCTGCTGCAGCGCACGTCGCTCAGCGAGGCGGACGCGGTGATCGGCAAGACTGTCACCAATGCCGACGGCACAGTCACTGGCGTTGTCAAGGAAGTCAAACTATACTCTGACGGAATCATTGCAGTGCTGGATAACGGCAAGGAGCTCGTTATCGGCCCAGGCGTCAAGGTAAAGTGATACCCCTATGAATGAGGCGGATGCCCTCGATATCGTGCAGGCTGCGATCTGGACCGTGATCGTTGCCTCGGGGCCCGCCGTTCTCGCCGCGATGATCGTCGGCGTCGTCATCGCCTTCATTCAGGCGCTGACCCAGGTTCAGGAAATGACCCTGACCTTCGTACCGAAGATCCTTGCCGTGATGATCACGGTCGCTGTTTCCGCGCCTTTCATCGGCGCCCAGATCTCGATCTTCACCGACATCGTCTTCTCCCGAATCCAGTCCGGATTCTGAGCGCGCCTTACGGCATAATTTCATTCTTAAATCGGATCCGATTTAAGAATGAAATTATGCAGCAAGTTTAAAGCGATACAGCGTCCTTTGCGCGTCATATTTGACGCGCGGCGCTGTCGCGCTACCACCTTCGCGCAAGCTTGGGCCTCTATCTCCAGTCTTAAGATTGGGGCAGCGCGTGTGAATGCTGCCCGACCTCTCATGAAGAGACGGAAGAGACATGGCACAGCAAGCGGCGTTGATCATCCCGAAAGTAGCACCAAAGGGCCGGGACATCGGCTTTGCGCTCGGGATCGTCATGATCCTGGCAATTCTCTTCCTGCCGATCCCGCCGTTCCTGATCGACATGGGGCTGGCTTTCTCGATCGCCTTCTCGGTCCTGATCCTGATGGTGGCGCTGTGGATCCAGCGGCCGCTCGAATTCTCGTCCTTTCCGACGATCCTTTTGATTTCGACCATGGTTCGCCTGGCGTTGAATATCGCAACGACGCGCGTCATCCTTTCCCACGGTCACGAAGGCCACGGCGCCGCCGGCGGCGTCATTTCCGGTTTCGCCAGCCTCGTCATGTCCGGCGATTTCGTCATCGGTCTGATCGTCTTCCTGATCCTGATCACGGTGAACTTCATCGTCATCACCAAGGGTGCGACGCGTATCGCCGAAGTCGGCGCGCGCTTCACCCTCGATGCCATTCCCGGCAAGCAGATGGCGATCGACGCCGACCTTTCGGCCGGTCTGATCGACGAAAAGGAAGCGCAGCATCGTCGTCGCGAACTGGAGCAGGAAAGCTCATTCTTCGGCGCAATGGACGGCGCGTCGAAGTTCGTGCGCGGCGATGCGATCGCCGGCCTGATCATCACCGCGATCAATATTTTTGGCGGCATCATCATCGGCTATCTGCGCCATGACATGCCGATCGGCGAAGCGGCCGACGTCTTCGTCAAGCTTTCCGTCGGTGACGGTCTGGTCTCACAGATCCCCGCGCTGATCGTCTCGCTCGCCGCCGGCCTCCTCGTGTCGCGTGGCGGAACCGCCGGCTCGACCGACCAGGCCGTTGTCGGGCAGCTCGGTGGTTATCCCCGCGCTTTGATGGTTGCCTCCGGTCTGATCATCCTGCTTGCGCTGGTTCCGGGACTGCCGTTTCTGCCGTTTGCGTTCCTTGGCGGCGGCATGGCGTTCCTGAGCTGGGTCATTCCGCGGCAGATCGAGGCGGAAAATGCGGCGCGCCGGATGGAGGAAGCCGCGACGGCCCAGCAGGCTAAGGACGGTGAGGCGGACTCGGTCAAATCGGTGCTGAAGACGGCGGAGATCGAATTGCTGCTCGGCAAGCAGGTGTCGACCCGACTGCTCGGCGCGCACCAGGAACTGGCCTTCCGCGTCGGCAAGATGCGCCGCAAGTTCGCCGGTCAATACGGTCTCGTCATTCCGGAGATCAAGGTTTCCGACGACATCAGCATCCCGGACAAGGCCTATCACGTGCGCATCCACGGCACTACGATCGCCTCCAACACGGTGCGTGTCGGTGAAGTTCTGGTGGTCACAGGCGGCGGCCGCCGTCCGAGCGTGCCGGGAGACGAGATCCGTGAGCCCGCCTTCGGCATGCCGGCGGTCTCGATCCTCGAGACATTCACCGAAGACCTGAAGCGCGAAGGCTTCCACCCGATCGACAACGTCTCGGTGGTGCTGACGCATCTGTCCGAAGTGATCCGCAACAACCTGCCGCATCTCTTGTCCTACAAGGATGTGAAGGTACTGATCGATCGGCTGGACCCGGAATACCGCAAGCTGGCCGACGAAATCTGCACTTCGCACATGTCCTATTCCGGCCTGCAGGCAGTCTTGAAGCTGCTCTTGGCGGAGCGGGTATCGATCCGCAACCTGCACCTGATCCTCGAAGCGGTGGCCGAACTCGCGCCGCATGTCCGCAAGACGGAGCAGATCGTCGAGCACGTGCGTGTGCGCATGTCGCAGCAGCTGTGCGGCGACCTTGCCGACAACGGCGTCCTGCGCGTCCTGCGCCTCGGCAACAAATGGGATATGGTGTTCCACCAGGCGCTGAAGCGCGACGCAAAGGGTGAAGTCGTCGAGTTCGACATCGATCCGCGCCATCTCGAAGAGTTCAGCGAGCAGGCGACGAAAGTTATCCGTGAACATCTCGATCGCGGCATGCCCTTCGTACTGGTAAGTTCGCCCGAATCCCGTTCTTATGTCCGCATGATCATCGAGCGTCTTTTTGCCACTTTGCCCGTGCTCTCGCATGTCGAGCTTGCCAAGGGCCTCGAGATCAAGATCATCGGCTCTATTTCATGATAACCGACCCCGAGGGCACGGTGCTCGCACTGTTTGCGGCATTCTGCCGGATCGGGGCGTGTATCATGATCATGCCGGGGTTCTCGACCGCGCGCATTCCCATGCAGATCCGGCTGTTCATCGCGGTCGCCATCTCCATGGCGATCCTACCCGTCATGTGGACCGATATCTATCCGCAGGTGACCGGCAAGGGACACACCTATATCTACCTGATCGCTGCCGAAACCGCCGTCGGCGCGGTCATCGGCCTGGTTGCCCGCTACTATGTGCTCGGCCTTCAGTTCGCTGGCACGACGATAACGATGCTGATGGGCTTCAGCCCGCCGCCGTCGTCGGACGTGATCGAAGACACGGCGGAAAACCAGCTCACCAGCATGATCAGTTTTGCCGGCTTGATGATCCTGTTCATGCTCGATTTCCACCACGTGATGTTCGAGGCGATCGCCCAGTCCTATCGGGTCATGCCGGTCGGCAGCGTCTTCGATCCGCAGGGCGTGCTCATCACCCTGACGGATTCGCTCGAGCAGACCTTCATGATCATGCTGAGGCTCGCGAGCCCCTTCCTGATCTATGGCCTTTTGTTCAACGTCGCCATCGGCATGGTCAACAAGCTGGCGCCGCAGATCCCGATCTACTTCATCTCGCAGCCCTATCTGATCATGGGCGGCATGTTCCTGCTCTATCTCGGTATCGCCGCCATGCTGCGCCTGTTCGGCGACGGCTTTGCGCCGGTCATGCAAGGGGTATAGCCACATGAAGACGCGGTCGCAGAAGCTCAAGCGCCTGGTCGCAGTCCAACGGCATCTCGAGCAGATGGCCGAGGCTGACTTTGTCGAGATGGTGCGGCAGCGCGAGGCCCTGGCCGAGACGATTGATGTCGTCGTCGATGCCATGGGCTCGGCCCATCCGATGCATCGCATGTTTTCCGGCCACTATTCCTCGCAGGTCGGGCGCCTCGTGCAGAAGGACCAGATGCTGTTCGGCATCCAGCAGACGCACGAAGCGCGCATGCTGAAGGAGCGGGCCAAGGCCGACCGGCTCGAGGAAAACATGAAGGATGCCCGGCAATCGGAAGACCGGGAAGAGGCCGACAATTCGATCTATGACCTGATCGATCAACACGTTGCCCGCCAAGCGCCAGCTTCCGGTAAGGTTGACGGGCGATAGTGCGACATCCGGAACGCTCCACCCCCGTGTGGTGGGACGTTCGGTCGAGATGTTGAACGCGCGATTGCGTCGGCCCGGTCGGGGTCGCTGCGATGCCGTTGTCGAGAGGATTTGTCATGGCTATCTCTCCGCCCAGCGATCTGGTGATGGACGTCGTGCGCGCGGCCGATCCGGCCGAGGTGCAGGAAGCGCAGGCCCGGCTGAAGGCCAATCGCGCCGCCTTCCAGGCGACGAGCCTCGCCGAAAACGGCAACGGTTTCGCCGCCGCCGTCAACGTCCTCAACTCTTCGGAGGGATCGAGCGGCCTCGGCGATATCAACAACCGGGTCGAGCAGAAGAAGGTTCCCGAGACCTATCGCAAGTTCGAAGCGATGATCCTGCAGAATTTCGTGAAATCCATGCTTCCGAACGACAGCGAGAATGTTTTCGGAAAGGGCACGTCCGGCGACATCTGGAAAAGCATGATGGCCGAGCAGATCGGCGATGTCATTTCCAAGAGCGGCGGCATCGGCATTGCCGACCAGTTGGCTGCCGGCGATGCGCGCGAACGTGTCAATGCCTCGCTCGATGGCAACAGCCGAAACCTGGCCGCAAGCCTCGTGCAGGAATACGAGCGCAAGACGCTCACTGGCTACACGACTGAAGACGATAAAAACAAACAAGCTTAATTGGGAGTTCATTTATGGAAGCTGTGGCATCCAACGACGTCCGGATCCAGAACGTGCTCGGCCGGCTGGAAATGATCATCGACAATGAGAACAGCCGTATCGGCGTCGATCCGGAGTTCGATATCAAGACGTCGAACGCGCACAAGAGCCGTTGCCTCTACGAACTGACGATGCTGCACCGCGATACGCTGCCGGGCGAGTTTTCGCCGGCCTTCGCGTCGCAGACCCGTCACCTGCGCGACAAGCTCGAGATCAACTCGCAAAAGGTCGAAGCCCACCTCGACGCAGTGCGATCCGTCGTCGATCTGCTGAAGACCGCCGCCCAGGATGCAGATGCCGACGGCATCTATTCCGAAGCGCAGTTCCGCTATAGCGATTTCTGAATGCTCAAGCTCGTTCTCACCGGGGTTTGGGTCTGCGCCGTCACGCTCGGATCCGTCTATTATTCGATGCAGAGCGCCTCGGCGCCCGTCGTCTCGGATGCGGAAGCAACGCGGCGTGCATCGGAGCAATATGTTCCGGGAGAAATGATCACGGTTCCCGTCATCAAGGACGGCGCCGTACAGGGCTATTTCCTGACCAAGCTTTCCTTCTCGGCGACGAAGGAAGGCATCAACAATCTGCGCGCGCCGCTTCGCCAGATGGTCACCGACGAACTCTACGACATGCTGGTCGGTTCGAGGTTCATCGATGTCGGCGACACAGGCACGTTCGACCTGCCGACCTTCAAGTCGACGGTCAAGGATGGGCTCAACAAGAAGCTTGGCGGCGAGGTGATCACCGAGGTCCTCGTCGAACAGCTCGAATATCTGACCAAGGACGACGTCAAGCGCGTGGCCAACGGCCAGAACGTCCCGCGTCAGAAGCCGGTCGCCATCGTCGACAAGAACGGCAACGTCGCCAACGACAAGTTGCCGGAAGGCAGCATCAACGCCAGCACCCACTGATCGCCACTCAGCGGCGCTCAGTTCTTTTCGGGGTTGCGGTATTGTTCGTTGACCAGGCCGAACTCCGCCATCAGCCGCCCGCCAGCCACATAGAAGTGGTAGAGACCGGCGGCGGCAAGACCGGTTTTTCTCCATAGTTTGATGCCGCGCGGGATAGCGGCGCCAAGCAGCGCAAGCGATTTGCCGAAGGTCTTCACCCGTCCGCCAAAGCTCGGATCCCGGCGGTGCTCGAGCATCGTCGAAATTGCCCCGTTTCTGAGGCTTCGCGCACGGATCCATGATGCGTTGGTGCGCCGTGCCGGCACCGTTTCCGCCACCCAGGCCTCCTTGGTCCAGGCGAACGAAAACCCCTTCTCCTTGCTGCGGCTGTAGAAGTCGGCGTCGCCGCCACCGATGAAGTTGAAAGCCGGGTCCAGAAACGGGCGCGGCATGGCGTCGAGAACCCGGCGCGTCACCAGCACGTTACCCGAAGAAAACAGGATAGGCACAGGTCCTGTCGTCTCATAATGGGGCGTAAACACCGGGTGCCGCTTCCACTTCTGCCCGCTCATATCCTCGAAAACCGGCAGCTGTGGACCGCCGACCATGTCCGCCTGGGTCGCTTGCTGTGCCGTGACGAGGCAATCGAGCCATTCGGGTGAGGCGATCTCGTCGTCGTCGATGATGGCAATGGCGCGCAGGTTGGGATAGGTTTCGAGCGCCATCGCCCAGCCGGCGTTGTAGGCGTAGCAGTTTCCACGCTGGTGGGCGATGATGACGATGGAGTCGGACGGGTGCCCGAGGAAGAAGTCCTTCGCCGCCGCAGCACCTGCCAGACCTTCATCGTCGTTCTCGATGACGACCGTGGCAAAGGCAACGTCAGGCCGTTGGGAAACAATGGTTTTCAGCGTCTTGATGACATGTTCCGGGCGCCGAAAGGTCGGTAGCACCACGACGAGTTCGATGTCACCGGCGTCTTCCAACTCGGTCCGGAAATAGACGGAAATATCCTGGCCGATAGACGTCATCGTGAAACCTGTGCAAGCGGATTGCTGGCAAGCACTAAAGCAAATCTTCCTAAACAGATGCTGAACCGGCAAAACGACTTTTGAATGAATGCTTTAAGCGGTCCTTCACCCCGCGCTGCTAAAGAAAGGCGCAATGCTCCATCCATGACGTGTGGCAAAATGCATCTGGTCCTGGTTTCCTCACTCGTTCCCGTAGACAATCCCGCCTCCGGTTTCGATATCGCCAATCGTGCGGTGCTTGACGGTCTGCTCGCGCTTGGCCATCGGGTCAGTGTCATCGGATTTCTGCAGCCCGGGCGGCGCCCGGCGCCCGACTGCGAGATGCACCTGCTTGGCGAACTGGAAGTGACCAATTCCAAGGCTGGCCGCCTGCAAAAGCTGAGCTGGCTTGCGACCGCTTTTCTCAATCGCACCTCGGTGTCGTCAGCCAAGATGCTTGGCGTATCGGCGGGCCGGATCCAGTCGATCCTCGACGGGCTTGCACCCTTCGACGGTCTGGTCCTCAATTCCGTGCAACTGCCCGCGGCGTTCGCTCAAGTTTTCAGGTCCTATCCGTCGATCTATGTCGCTCACAATGTCGAGGCCGATTCCGCCCTGGAAAATGCCGAGCGTGCCAAGGGCCTTTTGGAGCGCTTCCTCTTTCGGCGCGAGGCGTTGTATCTCGAACGCTACGAACAGCAACTGGCGCAGAATGCCGTCGGATTGTGGACCTTCGCCGAGGCGGATCGTCTCGGTTTCGGTCGTGCTGTTTACGACCGGGCATTCGTGCTGCCGCTGGTTACCGGCTGGGACGCGCCGATTGTGCCTGATGTGCAGCGCCAGCACGACCTCGGCTTGATCGGCACCTGGAGCTGGCGGCCGAACCGGCTCGGCCTGGACTGGTTCCTGGATCAGGTCGTGCCCCATCTTCCCCAGGACATGTCGATCGCGATCGCCGGGCAACTGGATGGAGCGCCTGTCGTTTCGCATCCGGGCATTCGTTTCGTTGGTCGCGTGCCGGACGCCCGCGCCTTCGTTGCGGCCAGTGCCGTCGTGCCGCTGATCAGCCGTGGCGGCACGGGGGTACAGCTGAAAAGTATCGAGACGTTCGAGCTCGGCATGCCGTCGGTTGCCACGCAGGCTTCGTTGCGTGGCATCGAGACGATCCCGGAAAATTGCACGCCGACCGACGATCCCCGGGAGTTTGCCCGCCTGCTGGTGGAAAAGGTCGCCCACGCGCGCGCCGGCCTTTCGCAGCGCCTGGACGGCGCAGCGTTCCACCGGACTCAAAAGGCCAGGATGATGCAGGTCATGCTGGATGTGTTGCCCGGCCTTGCCGCAAATGACGCAAGCGCCCAGGTTCGACCACGATTGAAGGTCCACGACGGAGGCCGGTCGTGACCATATCTGTCGCCGCCTCGAACGTTGCGGTATCGCAGCGCATGATCCTGGGCATGCCGGTCGCCGATCTCGGCTGGGCGAGCGCTTTCGCCTTTGCCAACGACGCGGTTTCTCGCAGCAGTGGACAGGTGAGTCTTGCCTTTCTCAATGCGAACAACGCCAACCTGATGTTGAAGGACACCGAATATCGGGATGTGCTGCGCCGCCAGATCGTATTTCCCGATGGCCACGGCGTCGATATCGCTTCCTATTTGTTCCATGGAGGCATGTTCCCGGCCAATCTCAACGGCACCGATTTCGTTCCGGCCTTGCTGACCTACCTCGATCGGCCGATGCGGATCGCGATGATCGGCGCGCGGCCGGACGTATTGGCGCGCGCGGCCGAGAACTTTCGCAAACACGCGCCTTGGCACGAATTCCTGCCTGTTTCGGACGGTTTCTTCGATCGCAGCCGGTCGCGCGAACTGCTCGCCGACGTGCGGGCTCTGAGAGCCGATATTCTTCTCGTGGCAATGGGCAGCCCGATGCAGGAGAAATGGGTCGATACCTATGTCGGCCCGCAGGATGCACGGCTGGTGATCACCGTCGGCGCATTGTTCGATTTCGTCGCTCAGGAGTTCCCGCGTGCGCCGAAGCTTCTGCGCAAGCTGCGGCTCGAATGGTTCTACCGGCTGGCTCTTGAGCCGAAGCGCATGTGGCGCCGCTATGTCCTCGGCAACCCGCTGTTCCTGCTGCGTGTATTCCTGCACAAGCTGACGGGCCGCGCTCGAAAAAGCGTCGGCAACTCCAGCCTCGGAGCGCGAAAATGCTGACCGAGCCCTCCAGGCGAACCGCTGTTGTCACTGCGTCCTACGCCAATGATTTCGAGCGCTGCCGCCTGATGTGCGAAAGCATGGATCGGCGGCTGCAGGGCGATTGGGTGCACTATCTGCTCGTCGCCGATTTCGACGTCACGCTTTTCCGGCAACTCGAAGGATCGCGGCGGCAGGTCATCGACGAGCGCGATCTTCTGCCCTGGTGGCTGCGTCCCGTCACCGACCCGCTCTCGGGCGGGCGCCGCAAGATCTGGCTGAGCCCCTTTGGCCTACCACTGCGCGGCTGGCACGTTCAGCAGCTTCGACGTCTGGCGCTTGCCCGCCATATCGATGAGGCGGCGATGTTCGCGGTCGATTCCGATGTCGTCTTCCTTCGCGACTTCGACCCCGCCACACTCTGGCGGGACGGCCGACTGACGCTTTACCGCAAGGATGCGGCGATTGACGCAAATATGCGCTCCAATCATCTGGCATGGCTTGCGCATTCCGATCGGCTTCTCGGTATCGGCCCCTATGCGCTGCCGGCCAACGATTACATCAATACGTTGATCGCCTGGCGCAACGACACATGCCGCAAGCTCGTCGACCATGTCGAAGCGCTGCATGGCCGCAACTGGGTTCGAGCGGTGACAAAAACACGCGCCTTTTCCGAATGCACGATCTATGGCCGCTTCGTCGACGAGGTTATGGGCGGGCAGGGGCACAAGCCCTCATCCGATGCACTTTGCCACGTGCTCTGGTTCGACGACAGTTATCGGCAGGGCATTGCCGGCCTCAGGGATTTCCTAAGGGATATGGCCCCGCACCAGATCGGCATCGGCGTCCAGTCGTTCGTCGGCCACGATCTCGACGATATCCGCAAGGCTGTGGTCGAACTCGCGTCAGATGACCCGGTTGGCCGGCTTGCTCAGCGCGGTATAGGTCAGGCCGAAGGATAGCAAATACAAAACCAGGAAGATCAGGTTGAGCGATGGCGCCCACTCGGCAACATCCGTGGTCGTCGTCAGCAGCATCGCAAGCAACCCCACTTTCACCACGCCCGCGACCAGCAGGTTGGCCATGCGCCGCACGGTGCGGCCGGTCGCATAGAGCAGTTCCGAATGATACTCGATCAGATTGCGGAACGATGGTACCAGCAGGATCATCGCCACGATCGGTGCTGCAGCCGAAACGTTATGGCCCAGACCGTTCGGGAAAACGTAAAGATAAACGGCCATTGCAGCGATGGCGACAAACGAGGCGGCAGCCACGGCAAACTCGATCGATAGGCGAACGGGCCAGCGGGCGATCGCATCGGGTGTGCGCATGATCCGCTGGACGAGCAGCGTGTTGAACGAGCGCACCGGCAGGGCGGTCAGATCGGCAAGCCGCATCAGGATCGCATAGATGCCGGATACGGCCGGGCCGCCGATCGCCAGCACGGCGATCTTGTCAAACTCCGACTGAATGTAGAAGAGGATTTCGGCGCCTGCGACCGAGACCGAATCGCCCCAGCGGCGGAAGTAGAGCCGGGGCTGCCAGCGAAGACGCACCCTTGGGTAAAACAGTACGAGAGCGATGACGAGGCTGATGGCGTTGGCGGCGAGATAGAACTGCGACCAGGCGCCAAGCGTGTTGACCTGAAGCAGCGCAAACAGCAGCGCCGCCGCCGTGCGGATTGCCGTGGCGATGACCACGAGCAGAGCGCCGCGGCCGAAGCGGCCGAGGCCGTTGAGAACGATGACCGCCGTTTCGAGCCCGCGCCAACAGATGATCTCGGCCGCCATGAAGGCCGCAAAGGTGCCGGCCGACATGTCGCGTGAAAAAAGCGCGATGAAGGTGCCGACGCAGATCAGTGCGATCACCGGCAGGGAAAGCAGCGCGCCGACGAGAAACCCGGCGCTATAGGTACCCACCAGCAGCGGTTTCACCGTCGCCACGCGGTAGAGCGGCGACATGAAGCCGAAGGCAAGTGCGCGCGAGATCATGATGCCGGCGGCGGACGCCGTGGCAAAGAGACCGAAATCGGCGATGGAAAGCGTGTTGGCAACAGCGATAAAATACGCAAGCGACAACACGAGCCGCCCCGCCGAACCCCCCGTCATCGAGAGATAGGCGTGAACAAGCGCCCTGTGGCGAAGATAAAGCGCTTTGATGCGGTGGTGCACGATCGAACTTCCAGGAGTCTCTCCCGTCATAGGCGGGAAAGCTTAATAAGGCGTGAGATCGCCCGTTTCTGGGGTTGGTTCTTTCTCCAAAATTAACCATTTGTTTTCCCTGTTTCCTTAGGTTGAATTCACTATTCGGAATTCGCCATCTCGGCAGCCGCGGGATAAGTCATGTTCAACGTCGACGACGAAAAACGCCCGGTTCCGCGTGCATCGTTGCTCGATATCGCAGCAGGGGGCCCGCGGGTCTCGGCGCGCGCGCAAAAGCCCGACGCCAAAGGCCGAGGATCCGCCGGCTCGTCGTTGCTCGACCGCTTTGTCGAGGCCGATCAAGCGGCTACACAGCCGGGCTATGCCGCGTCGCGGCATGCAGCTCGCGCGACACCCCAACCCAAGATACCGTCGGCACTGAGCGGTCCGGCTACTCGGCCGCAGCGTGGCCTTGGCGGTGCGGACGGCAAGATTGCCCGGTGGCTGGCCGGTCGGGATGCGGACGACGCCTCCGACGGTTCGGGTGGAGATGCATTGCTGCCACCCGGTGACAGACCGCTCGTCGACATCAAGGCCGTGCTTCGCTCCGTCTGGCAGGTTCGTTTCGTCATTGCCGCCACGACGATACTCGGCGCCGTCGCCGGCGTCGCGATCGCCCTGTCGACACCCAGCATCTATCTCTCGGAGAGCAGGCTCTATATCGACCCGCGCGAGGTGCGGCTGACGGATTCCGATCTCTCCAAGCAGTCGCTGGCGACGGAAGCCATTCTTGCGCTTGTCGACAGCCAGCTCGAGGTTCTGCGCTCGCGCACCGTGATGGAGAAGGTCGCACGTGATCTCGATCTGCAGAACGATGCCGAGTTTTCAGGAACTGGCGCGGCGGAAGGCGAAGTCTCGCCGCGCACCCTGCAGAAACTGAGCGACGCCATCCGCGTCTGGCGCGATCCCAAGACCTTCATCGTCATCGTCGAAGCGCAGAGCCGAAGCCCGGAGAGATCGGCGCTGATCGTCAACCGCCTGGTCGAAACCTTTCTGGGCGAGGAGACGGCGGCACAGTCCGGCTTCTTCCAGAAGACCACCGCGGCGCTCGATCAGCGTATCTCCGAACTCAAGGCCGAACTCGATACCGCTGAAAAGGCGATCGAGGAATACAAGGCGCGCAACGATATCGTCGGCGCCGGCGGCGAGCTGATCGCCGACAAACAACTGCTCAGCCTCAGCGATCAGGTCGCTGCTGCGCGCAACCGGATCGCCGAAGCAAAGGCGAAGGCCGACGTGTCCGGCAAGGTCCGGCTCGATGACGTGCTGACCGGCGCCTTTCCGGAGGAAGTCAGCTCGATGGCGCTCGCCGAGCTGCGCAAGCAATATGCGGCGACCAGGGCGCAGTTGAGCTCGCTCGATGCAAGCCTCGGTCCCCGTCACCCGCAGCGCATTGCCGCCGTACAGTCGCTTGAATCCTCCCGCGCCGAGATCGCCAATGAGCTGCGGCGCATTGCGGCCACCGCCCAGACCGAACTCGATCGTGCCGAGAGTGCGGAGCGGGATCTGGTCCGGCAGTTCGCAGCGCAGAAGGCCCGCCAGATCAATTCGTCCGGCGAGATGGTCGAGCTGCGCGAACTGGAGCGAAATGCTGCCGCGACCCGCGAAATCTACGAGTCCTTCCTGAAGCGCGCCAGCGAAACGCGCGAGGAAGAAAAGCTGACGGCCAAGAACATCCGCGTCGTTTCGCGGGCGGAGCCTGCGTTGCAGCCCAAGGGGCCGTCGCGCAAGATCATCGTCATCGGCGCAACGCTTGCGGGCTTTTTCGCCGGTTTCGGTCTCGGTATCCTGCTCGGCATCTATCGCAGCCTGAACGGGTTGTTTGTCGGCCCGAGGGGTGCGCCGCCGGAGACTGTCGACCCGGATCCGCCAGAGCCGGGCACCGACCCGGAACCGGGGCCTGGCGCGCGCAATGAGCAAGAAATGAAGGCGCGCGAACCGGATCTGCCGCCGCCATTCTCGCCAGCAGCCCACCATGCGCAGTCGCTGGCTGCCGCCTATCTCGCTTCGCGCGAGCTGGCAAGCCAGGCTTCCCCGACAAGGCCGTCGCCCCTGGCTATCGAGCCCGAGGACGATCTCGGCATCGCCAAGGTGCAGGACGATCTTCGCGCGCTCAGGTCGCGCGTCGAGAGCTACTCCCGCCAGAAGGTCGCGCGTCGCTGAACCTCAGCATCTGCGAAGAACGAGCAGGCAGCCTTTCAGTGATGAGAGGAAATGTCGCGGCCTGCGCTGCAAACGTGCATCTGGCCATGCCGACCCCTTGCATTTATGCGTTTGGGACAGCATAGGGCGCTTTGAGGCAATCGCCTTTCCCGAGGCGAATTAGAGTGTCCCGCGAACAGGAAGCCAGGAGGAATGCCGTGACGACTGTGATTGATGGCAAGCAGGTTGCCGCTTCGGTTATCGAGGCCGTGAAATCCGCGACACAGGCGCTCGAAACTGATGCGGGCGTGCGCCCCGGTCTCGCGGTCGTGATCGTCGGCAATGATCCGGCAAGCCATGCCTATGTCTCTTCGAAGAGCAAGATGGCCAAGGAATGCGGTTTTCAGTCGGTCCAGCACACCTTGCCTGAAGAAACGACCCAGGAAGATCTGGCGGCGTTGGTTGCCAAGCTCAATGCGGACGCCGCCATCCACGGCATTCTGGTCCAGCTGCCGCTACCGAAGCATCTGAACTCCGAACCGATCATCCAGTCGATCCTGCCGGAAAAGGACGTGGACGGCCTGCACGTCGTCAACGCCGGCAAGCTTGCGACCGGCGATCTCGAAGGCGGTCTGGTTTCCTGCACGCCCGCCGGCGCGATGGTATTCGTGCGCCAGACCCATGGCGAAGACCTTTCGGGCCTGAATGCGGTGGTTATCGGCCGCTCGAACCTTTTCGGCAAACCGATGGCGGCCCTGCTTCTTGCCGCCAATGCGACCGTAACGACGGCCCATTCGCGCACCAGGGATCTGCCGGCAGTCTGCCGCAATGCCGATATTCTCGTGGCGGCTGTCGGTCGTGCGGAAATGGTCAAGGCGGATTGGGTCAAGCCCGGCGCCACCGTCATCGATGTCGGCATCAATCGCGTGTCCGCGCCGGAAAAGGGCGAAGGCAAATCCAAGCTCGTCGGTGACGTTGCATTTTCCGAAGTGGAAAAGGTCGCGGGCGTCATCACGCCGGTACCGGGCGGCGTCGGTCCGATGACCATCGCCATGCTGATGGCAAACACCGTCATCGCTGCCTATCGCAAGGCGGGTCGCAAGCCGCCGCGCTTCTGATCAGCGCAAATTGGTATCCGTCGATATCTGACGCGCCGCCTCTGCGGCGCGTTTTCATTTCTGCGGAGCGGGGCCAGTCGAGGCGCGGACGATCAATTCGGCGCGCCAGAGTTCCTGGTCGGGATAATCGCCGCTCTTGAGGATGCCTGCAATCAGTCGGGTCGCGATGCGCCCGCCGGCTGCCCGGAGCGACGACCGCGTCGTCGTCAGCGGCACGCTGAAATTCTCCGGCTTCAGCATCGGCAGCACATCGTCATGCGCGATCAGCGAGATGTCGCGGCCCATCGCCAGTCCCGCCTGGTTGATCGCCCTGACGGCGCCAAGCGCCAGCACGGTGCTTGAACAGAGCACCGCGGTCGGCGCGTCGGGCTGCTGCAGGAAGCGCTGCATGCTGCGATATCCGTGTTCGTCGGTCATAAGCGAGTGGTGGACGAGGGTTTCGTCGAGGTTGAGCCCATGCTCGGCCAGCGCCCGGGCCATGCCCTTATGGCGGCGGATGGAAAAGGTCAGGTAGTCGGGTCCGTTGATCAGCGCAATCCGCTGATGCCCGAGCTGGATCAGCAGCCGTGTCGCGTCATAGAAGGCGCCGGTGTTGTCGATGTCGAGGAAAGGATAGTCCCGTGCCTCGCCGATCGAGCGCCCATGGACGACAAAGGGCATCGACAGCGATTTGAGCATCGCGATGCGCGGGTCGTTGGCGCGCATATAGGCGAGGAACAGTGCGTCGACGTTGCCGCTGGCGGCCAGGCGCTGGAAGGTCGCCTCCTCGTCTTCCGGCGCGCTCGGATTGAGCACGAAATGGAAGTCGTGCTTGACCGCTTCCTCGCCGAGGCCCGCGAGGAATTCGCCGAAATGCACGTCGGAATCGATGCCGGCCGCTATCGGCATGACCATGCCGATCGAATAGGCCTTGCCGGTAGCGAGGCGCTGGGCGGCCCGGTTCGGCCGATAGCCCGTTTCGCGCACGGCCTGCAGCACGCGTTGGCGGGTTTCCGCATTGACTTCCGGGTAGCCGTTCAGCGCCCGGCTGACTGTCGTCTGCGACAGGCCGAGCAGTTCCGCGAGCTGCTTGAGATTGACCGCCATGGTCAATTTCCCTCCCAAAGCGCTTTGAATATCCGTATGATTTTTATGGTTTGATCCAGCGCCCTCGAATTCTGTAACACTCGTTTTTCATCATACAAAGCGGAATTAGCCGACTTCGCGCTGCAAAAAGTTGCCGCAAAGCAAAATACTGTCGGCAGAAGGCCGGTGAATCGAAAGCTCTTGACTCCTGGAGTGTCGAAATGGTTTGTTAGCAAACTCAAAGCGCTTTGAATTTTGCGCGTTGATGATCTGCCCGGCGGGATCCGGGTTCATCTTGGGAGGAGAACACCGTGAAGAGATCATTTCTGTTGAGCGTGGCTGCGCTGGCGCTGTTTGCGGGCGCTGCCGGCGCTGCGGATCTGAAGTTCAAGCCTGGCGAAGATTCCAAATTCAACTGGGCGAGCTTCGAGGAATTCAAGAAGGGTCACGACCTCAAGGGGCAGACGCTGACGATCTTCGGACCCTGGCGCGGCGAGGACGAAGCGCTCTTCAAGAGCGTCTATGCCTATTTCGTCGAGGCGACCGGCGTCGAGCTCAAATATTCGTCCTCTGAAAACTACGAACAGCAGATCGTCATCGACACCCAGGCCGGCAGCCCGTCCGATATTTCCATCCTGCCGCAGCCGGGCCTGATTGGCGACTTGGCGTCCAAGGGCTACCTGACGCCGCTCGGCGATGATACTCAGAAGTGGCTGCTCGACAATTATGCGGCCGGCCAGTCCTGGGTCGATCTCTCGACCTACAAGGGCAAGGACGGTAACGCCGCCCTCTATGCCTTCCCCTACAAGATCGACGTGAAGTCGCTGGTCTGGTATTCGCCTGAGAACTTCGAGGACGCCGGCTACGAAGTGCCGAAGACCATGGAAGAGCTGAAGGCGCTTACCGAGAAGATCGCCGCTGATGGCCAGAAGCCCTGGTGCATTGGCCTCGGCTCGGGCGGCGCGACCGGTTGGCCGGCCACCGACTGGGTGGAAGACATGATGCTGCGCACGCAGCCGGCCGATGTCTACGACAAGTGGGTCAAGAACGAGATCCCGTTCAACGATCCGGCAGTCGTCGGCGCGATCGACGAGTTCGGCTGGTTTGCCAAGAACGACAAGTTCGTCGACGGCGGCGCGGCAGCGGTCGCGTCCTCCGACTTCCGCGACAGCCCGAAGGGGCTCTTCGCGTCGCCGCCGAAGTGCTACCTGCATCACCAGGCTTCGTTCATTCCGTCGTTCTTCCCTGAGGGCACGGTGATCGGCGAGGATGCCGACTTCTTCTACATGCCGCCTTATGACAGCAAGAAGGATCTCGGCAATCCGGTTCTCGGTGCCGGCACGCTGGCGATGATCACCAAGGACACGCCGGCGGCACGCGCCTTCATCGAGTTCCTGAAGACACCGATCGCGCATGAAGTCTGGATGGCGCAGACGAGCTTCCTGACGCCCTACAAGAGCGTCAACGTCGATGCCTACGGCAACCCGCCGCTGAAGAAGCAGGGCGAGATCCTGCTGAATGCGACGACCTTCCGCTTCGACGGCTCCGACCTGATGCCCGGCAAGATCGGCGCGGGCGCCTTCTGGACCGGCATGGTCGATTTCGTCGGCGGCAAGTCCGCTTCCGACGTTGCCGACAGCGTTCAGAAGGCCTGGGACGCCATCAAGTAAAAATGGACGACGGGCGGCGATTGCGCCGCCCGTCCTGTCCTTGGGTCCGTTGAACGCTTGGCGCGGCAGGGCCCCAACGAGAACGGCGACAATCGCCATGCCCTGCACGCAAAGTGCATTTCAGGGGGAGGGACATGTCATGCAACAGCTCGTCTTTGCCGTAGGAACGATGGTGGCCGGGGTTCTCGGCTGCGCCGCCTACTTCTGGGGAACCAGCTTCATTCTCGATCTGATTTTCCCATCGAAGGGGAGATCTGGTGTCGAGGCGTCGCGCAACCTGCGCATCACCAATGCCATCCGGCCATGGCTGTTTCTCGCCCCGGCGCTGTTCGCGTTGACGATCTACCTCATCTACCCCGTGATCATGTCGGTCTGGTTCAGCCTGCATGACCGCGCCGGACAAAACTTCGTCGGTGCCAGTAACTACGTCTGGATGCTGAACGACGGAGAGTTTCGCCAGTCGATCTTCAACAACTTCCTCTGGCTGCTGGTGGTGCCGGCGCTCGCGACCTTCTTCGGGCTGGTCATCGCCGCTTTGACCGACCGCATCTGGTGGGGCAACATCGCCAAGACGCTGATCTTCATGCCGATGGCGATCTCCTTCGTCGGCGCCGCCGTCATCTGGAAGTTCATCTATGATTATCGCGCCGAGGGCACGGAGCAGATCGGCCTCCTGAACGCGATCGTCGTTGCCTTCGGTGGCGATCCTCAGGCCTGGATCACGCTGCCTTTCTGGAACAACTTCTTCCTCATGGCCATCCTGGTCTGGATCCAGACCGGCTTCGCCATGGTGATCCTCTCGGCCGCCCTGCGCGGTATCCCGGAAGAGACGGTCGAGGCCGCCGTGATCGACGGCGCCAACGGCTGGCAGATCTTCTTCAAGATCATGGTGCCGCAGATCTGGGGCACGATCGCCGTCGTCTGGACGACGATCACTATTCTGGTCCTCAAGGTGTTCGATATCGTTCTGGCGATGACCAACGGGCAATGGCAGAGCCAGGTGCTCGCCAATCTCATGTTCGACTGGATGTTCCGCGGCGGCGGCGACTTTGGGCGCGGTGCGGCGATCGCCGTCGTCATCATGGTCCTCGTCATCCCGATCATGATCTGGAACATCCGCAATGCGGCCAAAGAAATGAAGGGGCACTGAGATGAACCCGGCGACACGCTCCCCTCTCACCTGGGCCGTACATCTATCTGTTCTTCTCCTGGTCGCCCTCTGGACGCTGCCGACCGCCGGCCTGTTGATCTCGTCGCTGCGCGACAAGGATCAGCTCGCGGTTTCCGGCTGGTGGACGGCACTGTCGACTTCGACCCAGAATATCGTCGCCCGCGCGCCGGGTGCCGATACCCAGGTCGAACGCGACGGCAAGTTCGTGATCTCGGGCGACGTGCTTGAAGGCACCTCTGCCGGTGAGGTTTCCGCCTTCGGCTTTTCGAGCCAAAAGCCGACCGCCTTCAAGCCTGGCGAAACTGCTGAGCTCAACGACGGCGAGAAGCTGACCGTCCAGGCCGATGGTAGCTTCGAGATCGTCTCGGACGCGAAGATGGAAGGCTCGCGCGGCCAGCGCATCTTCTTCACCGCCGCCGTTCCGCCGCGCTTCACCTTCGACAATTACGTCGAAGTGCTGAGCGCCGAAGGCATCGGCGCTTCCTTCATCAACTCGCTGACGGTCGCCATTCCTTCGACGATCATCCCGATCCTGATTGCGGCCTTCGCCGCCTATGCGCTCGCCTGGATGCCGTTTCCGGGGCGCGCGATCCTGATTGCGGTCGTCGTCGGCCTGCTCGTCGTGCCACTGCAGATGTCGCTGATCCCGCTTCTGAAACTCTATAACGGCGTCGGCGCCTTCTTCGGCGTGCCGGCCAAGACCTATGTCGGCATCTGGCTCGCCCATACCGGTTTCGGCCTGCCGCTGGCGATCTATCTCCTGCGCAATTACATGGCCGGCCTGCCGCGCGAGATCATGGAATCCGCACGCGTCGACGGCGCCAGCGACTTCGACATCTTCGTCAAGATCATCCTGCCGCTGTCGTTCCCGGCGCTGGCGTCCTTCGCGATCTTCCAGTTCCTGTGGACCTGGAACGACCTGCTCGTCGCCATCGTCTTCCTCGGCGCCGGCCAGGATGAACTGGTCCTCACCGGCCGGCTGGTCAATCTCTTGGGTTCTCGCGGCGGCAATTGGGAAATCCTGACCGCCTCCGCCTTCATCACCATCGTCGTCCCCCTGATCGTGTTCTTCAGCCTGCAGCGCTACCTCGTGCGCGGCCTGCTGGCGGGATCGGTCAAGGGTGGTTGACCTCACAGGGACTTCTGAACGGAATGAGCATGACTGAAATGAGCGAATCCATTTTGCAGGCCGACAAGGATTGGTGGCGAGGCGCGGTGATCTATCAGATCTATCCGCGCTCCTACCAGGACTCCAACGGCGACGGCATCGGCGATTTGAAGGGCATCACCGCCCGCCTGCCGCATGTCGCCTCGCTCGGCGCCGATGCTATCTGGATATCGCCCTTCTTCACCTCGCCGATGAAGGATTTCGGCTACGACGTTTCGAACTATACCGACGTCGACGGGATCTTCGGCAATCTCGCCGATTTCGATGCGCTGATCGCCGAGGCGCATCGGCTCGGTATCCGGGTGATGATCGACCTCGTTCTGTCCCATACCTCGGACCAGCATCCCTGGTTCGTCGAGAGCCGCGCCAGCCGGGCGAACGCCAAGGCGGACTGGTACGTCTGGGCAGACTCGAAACCCGATGGAACGCCGCCGAACAACTGGCTGTCGATCTTCGGCGGCTCGGCCTGGGCCTGGGATCCGACGCGGCTGCAATATTACTTGCACAACTTCCTGACCTCGCAGCCGGACCTCAACCTGCACAATCCTGATGTGCAGGAGGCGCTTTTGGGCGTCGAGCGCTTCTGGCTGGAGCGCGGCGTCGATGGCTTCCGCCTCGACACCATCAACTTCTATTTCCACGACAAACAGCTGCGCGACAATCCGGCGCTGGCGCCGGAGCGGCGCAACGCCTCCACTGCACCGGCGGTCAACCCGTATAATTATCAGGAACATCTCTACGACAAGAACCAGCCGGAGAACCTTGCGTTCCTGAAGCGGTTCCGTGCTGTCATGGACGAGTTTCCGGCAATCGCGGCGGTCGGCGAAGTCGGCGACAGCCAGCGTGGTCTCGAGATCGCCGGCGAGTACACCTCCGGCGGCGACAAGATGCACATGTGCTACGCCTTCGAGTTCCTGGCGCCCGACGCTCTGACACCGGCGCGTGTCGCCGAGGTTCTGCGCGACTTTCACAAGGCGGCGCCGGAGGGCTGGGCCTGCTGGGCCTTTTCCAACCACGACGTCGTTCGCCATGTCAGTCGCTGGGGCGATGGCGTTGCCGATCGCGACGCGCACGCCAAGCTGCTGGCAAGCCTGCTGATGTCGCTGCGCGGCTCGGTCTGCATCTATCAGGGCGAGGAATTGGCTCTCACCGAAGCCGAGCTTGCCTTCGAGGATCTGAAGGATCCCTACGGCATTCAGTTCTGGCCCGACTTCAAGGGGCGCGACGGCTGCCGCACGCCGATGGTCTGGGATAGCACTGCTGCCAATGGCGGCTTCGGCGATGCCAAACCCTGGCTGCCGGTGCCGGCCGAACACCTGAACCGGGCGGTCTCCGCGCAGAAGGATGACACCGCTTCGGTCATGGAGCACTATCGACGCTTCCTGCAGTTCAGAAAGGCGCATCCGGCCTTTGCCAAAGGCGAGATCGAGTTCCGCAGCACCGATGCGCCCGTGCTTGCCTTCGTGCGCAGCCACGGCAACGAGAAGCTCTTCTGCGCATTCAACATGAGCGGTACGGCCGCTACGGTTGATTTGCCGAAGGAGCCAGTGGAAGCGCTTGACGGCCATGGTTTTACGGCCGAGATCAAGAACGACAAGGTCAATCTTCCAGCCTGGAGCGCATTCTTCGCGCGGCTGGTTTGAGACAACGACAGACAAAAGAGACGAAGGGGAGGGTGCGATGACAGGTCTGACGCTTAAAGATATCCGCAAGTCCTACGGTGCGGTCGATGTCATTCACGGCATCAATCTCGACATCAAGCAGGGCGAGTTCGTCGTGTTTGTCGGTCCGTCCGGCTGCGGCAAGTCGACATTGCTGCGCATGATCGCGGGTCTGGAGGAGATTACCGGCGGCGACATGTTCATCGATGGCGAGCGCGTCAACGACGTGCCGCCGTCCAAGCGCGGGATCGCCATGGTGTTCCAGTCCTATGCGCTCTATCCGCATATGACCGTCTACGACAACATGGCCTTCGGCATGCGGATCGCCAAGGAGACGAAGGAGGAGATCGACCGGCGCGTGCGCGCGGCAGCCGATATCCTGCAGCTCACCAAGTACCTCGATCGTCTGCCGAAGGCGCTTTCGGGCGGCCAGCGCCAGCGCGTGGCGATCGGCCGGGCGATCTGCCGCGATCCCAAGGTCTTCCTGTTCGACGAGCCTTTGTCGAACCTCGACGCGGCGCTTCGCGTTGCCACCCGCATCGAGATCGCCAAGCTCAACGAGCAGATGGCGGACACGACGATGATCTACGTTACCCACGACCAGGTCGAGGCGATGACGCTTGCCGATCGTATCGTCGTGCTGTCGGCCGGCCATATCGAGCAGGTCGGCCCGCCGCTCGAGCTTTACGAGCGCCCGGCGAACCTGTTCGTCGCCCGCTTCATCGGTTCGCCAGCGATGAACGTCATCCCCGCGACGATCACCGCCACCGGCCCGCAGACGACGGTGAAGCTTTCTGGCGGCAAGTCGGTGACACTCGATATCGCCACGAACGCGTCGGAAAACGGCAAGACGGCGAGCTTCGGCGTGCGTCCTGAAGATCTCCAGACGGCCAGCGGCGAGGACTTCCTGTTCGAAGGAACGGTCGCCATCGTCGAGGCGCTCGGCGAGGTGACGCTGCTCTATATCGAGGGACTGGTGGAGAAGGAGCCGATCATCGCCAAGATCCCGGGCATCCTGCCCGTTCATCGCGGCGAAAAAGTCCGGTTCACGGCCGATAAGAACAAGCTGCATCTGTTCGAAGCCGGCGGCAAGAGCTACCGCGTCTGACAAAGACCACCATCGTTTGTCTTCAACCCGTCCGATTTTCGGACGGGTTTTTCTTTGCGAAGGCCCTCAATCTACCCTCTGTTAAATTTCTTCCTCTAGCCTGACGGGCAGGGGATACTAAGGGGCCTGTAGAATGACGACCGCGGCACCGGTGATGCAGCAACACTTCCTGAACAAGGAAGAATCTTTCATGTACGATCGCGAAACCACGTTCCCGATGGAGGACACGAGGAACGAGGCGCGGATCGAATATACCGAAAAGGGCATGACGCAGCTGAGCTCCCGCCGCTGCGAAATCATCAAGCTGTCGAAAAGCGGCGCGGTTCTGGGTATCCTGACCAAGTACCAGCTGCCGCAGAATTTCTACCTCGACATTCCAAGCGCCCGCATCCAGATGGTCGGCTGCCTGCTCAAGCGCGTGCACGCCAACAACATCGTCGAAGCGCGCTTCCTGCGGCTCCTGACCGATCGCGACCTCAATCGCATCTTCGTCTACAGCACCCATCCGAACCACCGGAACCGCACACTCGACATCTACCGCTGAACCGGCAAGCGTTCGTGCGGGTGCCCCGTCCGGCCGAGACGGACTGGCGGGCGATGCGCCTTTGCGGCCAGGGACACCGTATTTCGAGGCCTCCAAACTATGCTTGACATGGAGTGTGGGCGTTGGATTGTTGTCGCCTGCACGCCAGAAGCGAGGCAACCGATCGATGAAACGACCCTACCGCCTTTCCTGCCACTGCGGCGATATCTGCATCGAAGTCGATGAGGAGCTCTCGGGGCTGGTCGAGTGCAACTGCTCGACATGCCGGCGCACCGGCTTCCTCCACTGGAAGATTGACGGCAGCAAGATCCGGTTGATCACCGAGAAGCGTCGCCTTTCCACCTATGTCTGGCGCGGCGTGACTGAAGGTCATCACTTCTGCCCGACCTGCAGTGTGGCGATCATGCGCAGCGGCTACCCGAACAATCGCGTCTCGCTCAATGCGCGCTGCATCGAGGATATCGACATCTTCACGCTGGAGGTCGAGCGTTACGACGGTCGAAACGACATGTATCCGGGGCCGCTGAAGTAGCGCTCGTCTTCGCAAGCGCGGCCCGCTACCGGCGGCGAGGGCCGGCAGCGATAGCTCGATGGAAGACAAATCCTCCGCGGTGACGCCGAGGTTCGGCTCAGTTGAACAGCACGCTTGCTCCGTGGTCGGCCGAGCCGGCAATGGCGCGGAACGGTGCGAACAGCTCGCGCCCCATGCCGAACTCGTTGTCCGAGAGATCGGCATGGGCGGGAATGCGCGTCTTGAGCGCGATATCCTCGACAAGCACTTCGATCGTGCCGGTGACGGCATCGATGCGCACGATGTCGCCTTCCTGAATGCGGGCGATCGGCCCGCCATCCTTGGCTTCCGGCGTAACGTGGATGGCGGCAGGCACCTTGCCCGAGGCGCCCGACATGCGGCCGTCGGTGAGGATCGCCACGCGCTGGCCGCGGTCCTGCAGGATGCCGAGCACGGTCGTCAGCTTGTGCAGTTCCGGCATGCCGTTCGCCTTCGGGCCCTGGAAGCGCACGACGGCGACGAAGTCGCCTTCGAGTTTGCCGGCCTTGAAGGCGGCGTTCAACTCGCCCTGGTCATGAAAGATCTTTGCCGGTGCCTCGATGACGTGGCGGTCCGGCTTGACGGCGGAAATCTTGATGACCGCCTTGCCGAGATTGCCGGTCAGCATCTTGAGGCCGCCCGAGTGCTGGAACGGCTGGTCGATGGTGGAGAGTACCTTCGGATCGGCGCTTTCGGCCGGCGTCGGCCGGCGCTCGACACCGCCGTCGGCACCGAGGCGGACGTCGATCTTGTAGGCCTCCAGGCCCTGGCCGACGACGGTGCGCACATCGTCGTGCAGCAGGCCGCCCCGAAGCAACTGGCTGATCAGAAAGCCCATGCCGCCGGCGGCATGGAAGTGGTTCACGTCGGCAAGGCCGTTCGGGTAGACGCGCGCAAGCAGCGGCACGATGTCCGAAAGTTCGGAAATATCCTGCCAGGTGAGCAGGATGCCGGCGGCGCGCGCCATGGCGACGAGATGCATGGTGTGGTTGGTCGAGCCACCGGTGGCGTGCAGCCCGACGACACCGTTGACGATCGAGCGCTCGTCGATCATTTCACCTGATGGCGTGAACTCGTTGCCCATGGCGGTGATCGCCAGCGCCCGCTTCGTCGCTTCCTTCGTCAGCGCGTCGCGCAGCGGCGTGCCGGGATTGATGAAGGAGGCGCCGGGCAGGTGGAAGCCCATGATCTCCATCAGCATCTGGTTGGAATTGGCGGTGCCATAGAAGGTGCAGGTGCCGGGTCCGTGATAGGACTTGGATTCCGCTTCGAGCAACTCTTCGCGGCCAACCTTGCCTTCGGCGAAGAGCTGGCGCACGCGCGCCTTCTCGTCGTTCGGCAGGCCCGTCGTCATCGGCCCGGCCGGCACGAAGACTGCCGGCAGGTGACCGAAGGTCAGGGCCGCGATGACAAGGCCCGGCACGATCTTGTCGCAGACGCCGAGATAGACGGTGGAATCGAACATGTTGTGCGACAGGCCGACACCGGCGGCCATGGCGATCAGGTCGCGCGAAAACAGCGACAGTTCCATGCCCGGCTGGCCCTGGGTGACGCCGTCGCACATGGCGGGCACGCCGCCGGCAACCTGGGCGACGCCGCCTGCCTCGTGCGCGGCTTCGCGGATCAGCGCCGGATAGGTTTCGAACGGCTGATGCGCCGAAAGCATGTCGTTATAGGAGGTAATGATGCCTAGGTTGGCGACGCGATCCCCGGCGAGCGCCACCTTCTCGGCGGGGGAACAGACGGCAAACCCGTGCGCGAGGTTGCCGCAGCCAAGAACGCTGCGATGTGGGCCGCTGGACGCCGCACGACGCACCCGATCGAGATAAGGCTCTCGGTGCGGCTTCGAGCGCTCGACGATGCGGGCGGTGATTGCGGCAATGCGGGAATCGGCGGACATGGCAAATCCTGTTCCGGAGTCTTGAGACTCCTCATCTTCATCCAGTCATCGATCCGGAGCGTTGCCTGCTTGGGAGAACGTGCAGGCCACGCCCCGGTATGAGCTCTTTCAACGCCTTCGCGTTCCGGTGGGGCGCCACCGGTTGAAAGCGTCCTGAACCGGCCGGTGATCCGGCCGTTATGGCGCCCAGTATATTTGCAGCGGCGAGGCCGCACGGCGCAGCATGGTGCGGATCGGCATCTCGGCTTCGTCGCCGGGACCTTCCGCCTTGGCAAGCACCACCTTCTTGCCCTCGCCTTCGATGTGCAGGACCAGCAGCCTGGCATCGTGAAGGCTGGAGAAGGTAAAGGTCAGGCGCGGTTCGCCAGCACCTTCGGCTTCCATGGTGATCACGCCGCGCGGCGTCGTCGCGTCGATCGCCCTTGAAAGTTGCGTGCCGCCCGGGAAGAACGACGCGGTATGGCCATCCGTTCCCATGCCGAGCACGACGACGTCGAAGGGCGTGCCGATCTTTGCCGTCGCCTTGCTGGAGAGCCCGGCCGCATCTTCTGCCGAAGCGGCGGCGTGGTAAAGCGGTAGGAAATGCGCTTTCGCCGCAGGGCCTTGCAGCAAATTGGCCGTGACCAACGCGTGGTTGGAGCGATCGCTCTCCGGTGGAACGAAGCGTTCGTCCACCAGCGTGACCGTCACCTTGTCCCAGGCGATATCCTTCCTGGCGAGCGCCTGGAAGAATGCCTTGGGCGTCGAGCCGCCGGAAACGGCGATGCTTGCTGTGCCACGGGTGGCAATGCCGGTGGCAAGTGCGGCGCTGACGGCGTCCGCCAAGCCCTCTGCCAGGGCGGCGCCATTGTCGAATGTGTGAAGCGTCGTGCTCATTGCCTTACCTATATCGCATCGTGCCAGGTGCGGCCGTCACGCTCGATGAGTGCGATCGACTGGCTCGGACCCCAGGTGCCGGCGGTGTAGCCCTGCACCTGCTGTCCGGTCTCTTCCCAGGCTTTCAGGATCGGATCGACCCACTTCCATGCGGCCTCGACCTCGTCGCGGCGTACGAACAGCGTCTGGTTGTTGCGCACGACGTCGAACAGCAGCCGCTCGTAGGCGTCGGCATTGCGCACGTCGAAAGCCTCGGCGAAGCTCATGTCGAGCGAAACGTTGCGAAGGCGCATGCCGCCTGGACCGGGGTCCTTGATCATCAGCGACTGTTTGACGCCTTCGTTCGGCTGCAGGCGGATGACGAGCTGGTTGGCGGAAATGCGACCGGCACTGTTGTCGAAGATCGAGTGCGGGATCTGCTTGAAGGTAATAACGATTTCCGACATGCGGCCAGCAAGCCGCTTGCCGGTGCGGATGTAGAACGGCACGCCGGCCCAGCGCCAGTTGCTGACTTCGGCCTTGATCGCTACGAAGGTCTCTGTGTTCGAAACGCCACCTTCGAGCTCTTCCAGGTAGCCCTTGACCGGGCCGCCGGCAGAGGCGCCCGCGCGGTACTGGCCGCGCACCGTCACCTGCTCGACATTGGATGCATTGACCGGCTTCAGCGCGCGCAGAACTTTAAGCTTTTCATCGCGCACGGCTTCCGCGTCCATTGAGGTCGGGGCTTCCATTGCGACAAAGCAGACGAGCTGCAGGATGTGGTTCTGCACCATGTCGCGCAGCGCACCGGCCTTGTCGTAGTAGCCGGCCCGGTTTTCGAGGCCTACGGCTTCCGAAACGGTGATCTGCACGTGGTCGATATGGGCGGAGTTCCACAGCGGCTCGTAGAGCGCATTGGCGAAACGCAGCGCCATCAGGTTCTGCACCGTCTCCTTGCCGAGATAGTGGTCGATGCGGAAGATCTGCTCTTCGCGGAAGACCTTGCCGATCGTGTCGTTGAGCTCGGTCGCCGACGCCAGATCGCGGCCGATCGGCTTTTCGACGACGATGCGGGTGGTCTTGGTGATCAGCTTGTGATCGCGGATCTTCTCGGAAATATCGCCGAAGATCGCCGGTCCGACGGCGAGATAGAAGGCGCGGATACGGTCTTTGCCTTCTTCCAGGATCTTCTTCAGCGTATCCCAGCCCTGGTCGGACTTGGCATCGACGGAAACGTAAAAGAGGCGGGCGGTAAACTTCGCCACTTCCTCTTCATTGTATTCCGCCGGCCTCAGGTGTTCCTTCAGCGCATCGGCGGCGAACTTGCGATATTCTTCATGCGTCAACGCGGCGCGCGAGGCGCCGATGATGCGGGTCGGCTCGGTAATCTGGCCTTCCATCTGGCGGTGATAGAGCGCTGGCAGCAGCTTGCGCTCCGCGAGATCGCCGGTGCCGCCGAACACGACATAATCAAATGGTTCGACGGGAATGATCTGGCTGCTCATGGGATAATCTCGATCTTGTTCAGGTCAGGGACACATATAATCTAATCGATTTAAACGCGCTAGGGTGCGACGCAATAAAATGCTGTCGCACACGCTTTCTCATGCATGTCGCCCGAAAATATGCCGCGGTTTCGGGGCGACGACATGCACGGAAACAAAGATCTAATGCACATAGTGTGACACCATCCTGACACAACGTGCCTTAGAGCCTGTCGCGCAGCGCATACCAGCTGAGCGCCAGGAACAGAAGCGCCGATCGGAAGCGTGTTCCGCCCGGAAAAGCCGGTATTTTCAAGGCTTTCAACAGGTCGAGTTCCGTCGGTTTGCCCAGCACAAGGTCAGCGTAGAGCTTGCCACAATAGTTGGAAAGCATGACCCCGTGGCCGGAATAGCCGCCGATCGAGGTGACGCCCGGCATCACCTCGCGACAGAAGGGCGTCCGCGGCAAGGTGATGCCAACGGAACCGCCCCAGGCGTGGGTGATCTCGACATTGCCGAGTTCCGGATAGATCTCGCTGATCTGCCGGCGGATATGGGTGGAAATGTCGCGCGGATTGTCGGCGGTGTAGGCTTCGCGCCCGCCGAATAGCAGCCGCCCGTCTTTCGATTTGCGGAAGTAGCGCACGACAAAGCGCGAATCGTCGACCGATTCACCGCCGGGAAGCACGTTGGGGTGAGCGGAAAGAACTTCGGTCGCGCCGATGAAGGAGCGGATGGGCATCACATGGCTGGCGCTGACCGGCTCGAGATTGCCGATATAGGCATTGCACGCGACAAGCACCCGCTCAGTGGTGATCGTGCCGCGATCGGTAGTGATGACAACAGCCGTTCCCTTGCGCTCGATCTTCTGCGCCTTGGTCTGCTCGAACAGATTGGCGCCGGCAAGGGCCGCCTGCTTCGCCAGTCCGAGCAGCAGCTTCATCGGATGGATATGTCCGGTGCCGACATCGCGGATGCCGAAGTGATAGCGAGACGATCCGAGCCGGCTCGCCGTCTCCTCCCGTTCCATGAACGAGAGATGCGGATAGCCGAAGCGGGTCGCCATCGCCTCGACGTGGTCGCGATAATCCTTCTCCAGGCTCTTCTTGTGGCCGACGGAGAGCTGCCCCGGCATGAACTCGATATCGATGTCGTGTTGGCTGGCGAAGTCGAGCACGTGCCGCTTGGCGTTCTCTGCCATATCGAACAGCAGTTGTGCCCGTTCCTGGCCAAGCGTTTCCTCGGTCTCGTCGGCCCAGGCGCGCTGGCCGGTGCCGAACTGGCCACCGTTGCGCCCCGACGCGCCGTCGCCGAAGCGGCAGGCGTCGATGAGCGTGACATCGACGCCTTGCCGAGCAAGGTTGTAGGCCGCCTGAAGCCCGGTATAGCCGCCGCCGATAATGGCGACATCCGCCTTCCTCGATCCCGGCATCTGCGGATATTCGGGTCGATCGGGAACGGTTGCCTCATACCAGGAGAAACCGGGCGAGATCGGGCTTTGCCAGGGCATTGGACTGCCTTTCAGGTCAGACGTTCAGCAGCAGGAACTCGCGTTCCCACGGGCTGATAACCTGCATAAAGGTTTCGAACTCGCCACGTTTCACGCCGGCATAGATGGCGATGAATTCGGGGCTCAGCACCTCGGCAAGCGACGGCGCCGACTCGAGCAGGGCGACGGCCTCGAGCAGCCCGCGCGGCAGATCGATTTCGCCTTCGTTGGCCGTGTCTTCCGTCGGTGCCGTCGGATCGCGGCCTTCGATGATGCCGAGATAGCCGCAGGCAAGCGAGGCGGCGAGCGCCAGATAGGGGTTGGCATCCGAACTCGGCAGCCGGTTCTCGATCCGCCGGGCAACCGGTTCGGAAACCGGAATGCGGAACGCGGTCGTGCGGTTGTCGTAGCCCCAAGCCGTATTCACCGGCGCCGACATATCGGGCGTCAGCCGGCGGAAGGAGTTCACGTAGGGCGCCATCATCACCAACGTGCGCGGCACATAGTGTTGCATGCCGCCGATGAAGTTGAAGAACTCCTTGGAGGCAGAGCCGTCCGGATTGGAGAACAGATTGCGGCCGGTGTTGATCTCGATCACCGACTGGTGGATGTGCATGGCCGAACCCGGCTGACCCTGCATCGGCTTGGCCATGAAGGTCGCGTAGATGCCGTGCTTCAGCGCCGCCTCGCGGATGGTGCGCTTGAACAGGAACACCTGGTCGGCAAGCTCGATCGGATCGCCGTGACGAAGGTTGATTTCGAGCTGCGCTGGTCCCTCCTCGTGGATCAGCGTGTCAATCTCCAGACCCTGCTTCTCGGAGAAGTGATAGATGTCGTCAATCAGCTCGTCGAATTCGTTGATGCCGGCGATCGAATAGCCCTGGCCGCCAAGGATCGACCGGCCGGAGCGGCCCTTCGGCGGATGCAGCGGATAGTCGGGATCGTCATTGGTGGCGACGAGGTAGAACTCGATTTCGGGCGCAACGACCGGCTTCCAGCCCTTCTGGCGATAGAGGTCGACCACGCGCTTCAAGACGTTGCGCGGCGTGTAGCTGATCTGTTCGCCTTCGGAGCCGACGATGTCGCAGATCACCTGCGCCGTTGGGTCGGTTTCCCAGGGGACGACCGAAAGCGTCGAAAGATCAGGGACGAGCTTGATGTCGCTGTCGCGCGAATCGTAGCGGAATTGTCCGGTCTCGTCAGGATATTCGCCTGAGATCGTGTGGCGGTAGACGGCGGAAGGCAGTGCAAGCGAGGTGTTGGAGGTGAACTTGGAGGTGGGCATCATCTTGCCGCGGGGAACGCCGGCAAGGTCGGGCGTGATGCATTCGATGTCTTCGATCCCGCGGATCTTCAGCCAATCCGTTGCTTCCTTCCAGGTCTTGACGCCTCGGAGGGAATGCAGGGCGGCGGGTATTTTCGAGGTTTTGCTGATTTTCGTTGTTTGTTGGGCAGCACTTCTCTTGGAGGGCATAAATCACCGGTTTTGGCTTCGGATAGCGCATCATAACCAGAGATTGGCAATTGGCTAGAGCGTGACGATTGACTTTCCCCGCCGTGACCGGAATGGAATGCGCAAAGAGCTCAAAGGTGTTTCGTGGCTGAGAAGAAGGATGTGGTGATCATTGGCGCCGGTGCGGCCGGCATGATGTGCGCCATCGAGGCCGGCAAGCGCGGCCGGCGGGTGCTGGTCATCGACCATGCAAAGGCGCCGGGCGAGAAGATCCGCATCTCCGGCGGCGGCCGCTGCAACTTCACCAACATCCATGCCGGGCCGAAGAACTTCCTCTCGGCCAATCCGCATTTCTGCAAATCGGCGCTCGCGCGCTACGGCGCGCGAGACTTCCTGGCGCTGGTCGAAAAACACGGCATCGCCTGGCACGAGAAGACTTTGGGGCAATTGTTCTGCGATCATTCGGCCAAGGACATCATCAGGATGTTGCTCGCCGAGATGCGCGATGCGGCCGCCGAGCTTCGGCTTGAGACGACGGTCGCGAGTGTCGAGCGCCATGGTGCCGGCTTCCGGGTGATGACCGGCGACGGACCGGTCGATGCCCAGTCGCTGGTGGTGGCCAGCGGCGGCAAGTCGATCCCGAAAATGGGCGCAACGGGGCTTGCCTATAAAATCGCAGAGCAGTTCGGATTGGCCCTGGTCGAAACCCGTCCCGGGCTTGTGCCGCTGACGCTCGATCCGGTGCAGCTTGAGACGATCGGCGAACTAGCCGGCGTCGCCGCCGACGCCGAGGCGCGCTCCGGTAAGACGGCGTTTCGCGAGGCGGTGCTGATCACCCATCGCGGCCTCAGTGGCCCGGCGATCCTGCAGATATCGTCCTACTGGCGCGAGGGGCAGGACATCGTTCTGAGGTTGATGCCCGATATCGACATCGCCTCGATCCTAAAAGGTTTGCGCCGCACCAATGGCAAGCAGGCCGTCCAGACGGCGCTCGGCGATATTCTGCCACGCCGGCTTGCGCAATTCTTTGCCGATGGCGCCAAGCTGACGGGACGGCAGCTCGCCGACCTCTCGGACAAGACCATCGATGCGCTATCGGCATCGATCCAGGCTTGGGCGATCAAGCCCGCCGGTTCCGAAGGCTATCGCACTGCCGAGGTGACGCTCGGCGGCGTCGACACCAATGGTCTCGATTCAAAGACGATGCAGGCGAAGGCTGTTCCCGGTCTCTATTTCGTCGGCGAATGCGTCGACGTGACCGGCTGGCTCGGCGGCTACAATTTCCAATGGGCCTGGGCATCGGGCTTCGCAGCCGGCCAGGACGTCTGATCCCTGGTTTTGCGGCATTTGGCTTCAGCCATTGTTAACGGATATGCCGGAACCTCTTTGGTGTCGGCACAGCCGGCGGTTGGTCAGAAAGAACTGTTCCGCAAACGGAAATCACACTGTTTCCATTTTTAGGGCTTTTCTCTGCCACGGCATGGCTGCAATATGGTCTGGACTGGCAAGCCGGTTTATCCGGGCCGAACGTTGCCGGTCAGTGAGAAGGACAGGATGTCATGAACCAGCCACGCCGTCGTCCCCGCGCCATCGCGATCGCTCGCACCGACGAGAGCCGCGTCCAGAGAGTAGCGTTGACCCGCATTGCTCTGATCGCGTTCTTTGCCGTTGCTGCCCTCGCAACGCTGCCGGCTTATTGGCTCTGATGCTGCCAGCCGGCCGCTAACGGCCGGACCTCGAGCGCCTCATGAGCCCAACGCCTTCGGAAATTCGTTGGCGAGTGCTCCGCGCTTATACAATTTTTAATCGTTCAAAATGAATATTGCGACGAAGTGAGTTCCGTCAGGACTTCGCTACCGGGGAGGTGGCGCGGTCCCGCAATGATTGCTGACGGACTGGCGGTGTGCGCCGCATGATTTTTCCGAAAAACATCAGCCTGTTTGCGCATCGGGTGGCTCTCGATCGTTTCGTCCTTTTCGCGGTTACGCGGAAGGCGGGACATGTTTCGAGCCGCCGGGGGAGGCGAATGCGAGCTGCGAGCCAAGGTGTTTTCCATGTTCATCGATAGAATTCTTGCCCGTTTCAAGATCCAGACGAAGGTGCTGTTCTTCATTCTGCCCTTCGTCGTCAGCATCTGTGCCGTCGGCATTACCGGCCTTTATGCGTCCGGCCTGCTTCAGGGCCGGATGGAGATTTCGAACAGCGTCCTGCAGACGCTGAGCGGCTTCAAGGATGTCTATGCGGGGATGAACAACTTCCTGCACTCGACCACCGAGGAAACCCGCGACGCCGTGCAGGGCAAGATCACTGCGCAGAAGGAAATTCTCGCCGAGACCGCCGCACAGGTTGCCGGCCAGAGCCGCCAGGACGAGTTGACGGCCGCTATCGCCGCGACCGCCGACATCGAAGCCCGCATCGACGGGCTCTGGAAGCTGCATGTCGGCGAGCAGGAGATGCGCGCAACGATGACGGCGAACCTCGATGCTCTCTTGGTCGAACGCGCCAAGATCAACGACGAGTCGAACCGGCTGCAATATGCCGTGCGCAAGAACGAGAATGCCGCCAAGACCATGCTGCGCGAAGCCGAAAAGCTGATGCGCGCCAGCCGCTTCTTCAACGAGTTCGGCACCGAAGTCAGCAAGGCGACGACGGTCGAGGATAAGCTCAAGGCCGTCAAGGAACGCTTCCCGATGATCGGCCGCACCGAGCGCGACATCTTCCGGCTGTTGCCGAAAGACGAGAAGTCGCTGACCGAGACGATCACCTCCGCATCGAGCGAGATCGGTGCGCTTTTGAAGGCGCCCGCCGGTCCTGAAACGCTTGCCGGTATCTCGAAGTATGTCGACCGTTTCCGCACCGCGAGCTTCCGTCTCGAAGCGGCTTCTGTCGGCAAGATGCGCGATGCCACCCGGATTTTCGCCGAACTCGATCAGCTTATCGTCAGCACCGAATCCGTTCTGACGGCCACGCGCCGGCTTTCGAGCTCGATCACCGACATCCAGATCTCCGCCGCAACCTTCATGGGGTCGACGACGGAAAGCAACCGCCAGAAGCTGCTCGACAAGTTCCTTGCAGTTCAGCAGAACATGGCAACGCTGCGCGGTGTTGCAAGCGAAGGTGCCTCCTTCGACGCCATTGCCGACACGCTGATGCCGATCATCACCGTAATGAAAAAGGACGCCGCGTCTCTGGTTGAAATCACCGTGAAGCGGACCGCCGATTTCGACGCCGCCGGCCAGTCGATCAACCAGATCTGGAGCGACCTGACCGGTTTTGCCGAACAGCAGAAGGTTGCCGCCGGCACCGAGCGCCAGGAAGCAAACCAGATCTCCGTGGCCGCGACTGTTGCAGGCGTCGTCATCGCCCTGCTTGCCGGCATCGCCCTGACGCTGACGCTGAAGAAGCCGATCGGTCAGATCACCGCCGCCATGCGTCGCCTGGCAGACGGCCGCCTCGATACCTCCATTGACGGCGACGCCCGTCAGGACGAGATCGGCGACATGGCCCGCGCCTTGGGCGTCTTCAAGGAAAACGCGCTTTCCAAGGTGCGCATCGAGGCAGAAAGCGAAGAACAGCGCGCCCGCGCCGAGATCGAGCGAAGCCGCAACGACGCCGAGAAGCGCGAGCTCGATCGCCAGATCGATCTTGCCGTCAGCGAACTCGCCGCCGGCCTCGGCCGTCTGGCGCAGGGCGACCTGTCGCGCCAGATCGACATTCCGTTCCATGGCCGCCTCGAACAGCTGCGCACGGACTTCAACGGCTCGCTGATCCGCCTGCAGGATACGCTGGCCCAGATCCGCGCCAATGCACAGGCGATCCAGCAGAGCGGCTCGGACATGCATCATGCCGCTGACTCGCTGTCGAAGCGGACGGAGGCCCAGGCAGCCTCGCTCGAAGAGACGGCCGCTGCGGTCGACCAGATCACCGTGACGGTCCGCTCGTCGGCGGAGCGCGCGAACGAGGCTAACGTCGCCGTCACGCAGACGAAGAAGAGCGCCGACAGCTCGGCAACCGTCGTCACCAATGCGATCGCCGCCATGGGCCGCATCGAAGAGGCCTCACGCCAGATCGAGCAGATCATCGAGGTGATCGACGACATTGCGTTCCAGACCAACCTCTTGGCGCTGAATGCCGGCATCGAGGCGGCACGTGCCGGCGAAGCCGGCAAGGGCTTCGCGGTGGTGGCACAGGAGGTTCGCGAACTGGCGCAACGCTCAGCCGAAGCTGCCCGCGAGATCAAGGGCCTCATCAACAAGTCGACCAACGAGGTCAATTCCGGTTCGCACCTGGTCAAGGAGACCGGCGCGGTGCTGGCCTCGATCAGCGCCCAGATCGTTACTGTCAGCCAGCATGTCGAAATGATCGCGACCGCCAGCCGTGACCAGGCGGTGGCGCTCAACGAGGTCAACGGATCGGTCAACCAGATGGACCAGATGACCCAGCAGAACGCCTCGATGGTCGAAGAGGCAACGGCAACGAGCCTGGCGCTCTCCAACCAGGCCGACACGCTGATGATGCTGGTCGAGCAGTTCCGGCTCGAGCCGGAAGCCGCCGATATCCACGCTTACCGCGCCGCCTGATTGGCCAAGGCCACAGCGGCTTCGTCCTCAGCATCGCGCCGCGCGACCCACCGGTTGCGCGGCGCAAGTCGTTTGTAGGCTATTCTTGCCGGCTTGTATCTCTTGATGCGCCGCAAACGCAGCGATGCAGCGGCGAAACATCCGCCTCACCAACCCCGGCGGCTTGGGGTCGAAATGTTCGTCCCAGCGGCGGCTTTTCATCGTCATATCGGCCAGATAGGCCATTGCCAGTATTTCCATGGTGATGCTCCTCATTGGATGGCATCCCCTCTTCTATGCAGCAAAGGCTATTTTACATACACAAGATATCGGCCTATGTTTTTCACCGATGAAAGACATGGATTGGGACATTTATCGCTGCTTCATGAGTGTCGCGCGCACCGGCGGACTGACGGGCGCCGCGCAGGCGCTGGGCTCCAGCCCGGCGACCTTGGGCCGGCGCATGCTCGAGATCGAGGAACGCACCGGCCGCACGCTGTTCGTGCGCAGCCAGACCGGCTACCAGCTGACCGGCGACGGGCAGGTTCTGTTCGAGCAGCTCGAGGAGATGGAGGCGGCGGCCCGCCGCGTCGAGAGCTGGCGACGGGAGGGCGAGGGGGCGGTCGTTCGCATCACCGCCGGAACCTGGGTGTCCTGGCTGCTTGCCGAAAATTTCCCGGCGCTCTGCACCGAGCGCGATGGCTTCAGCCTTGCGATCACCATAGGCGAGACCCGCGCCAACCTTGCCTATCGCGAGAGCGATATCGGCATCCGCGCTTTCGAGCCGGAAGAGGGCTATCTGGCAGCCCGCCCGGTGGGAGAAGTTGCCTATGCCGTCTACCGGCAGAAGAATGCAACGCCGGCGGTAAACGGCCGATGGGTCGCCGTCGGCGACGAGGATGCAATCTCGTCCTATCTGCGTTGGCCGCATGAGAACGCGACGGGACGTATCGTAGCGACCGTAACGCGCCCTCGTTCGTTGCTCGATCTCGCCCGGGCGGGAGCCGGTTGTGCCGTGCTGCCCTGTTTCGTCGGCGACCTCGACCCTCTGCTGGAGCGGGCGGGCGAGGAGATCCCTGCGCTTATGCATCGGCAATGGATCGTGATGAACAACGAGGACCGCCATCGCACGGAAATCCGCACGGTCGTCGATCGCATGACAAAATTACTGAAAAGCCACGCCGACATCTTCGCCGGCAAACGACCCCGCCGCAGCTGAAGCGGTCAGCGCATCAAGAGGCTGACGAGTGCCGCCTGCGAGTTCACCTGGGTCCTGGAATAGATGCTCTTCAGCTGGGTGCGGATCGTTTCGTAGCTGACGCTGTTCGCCAGGGCGATTTCCCTTAACGACAGTCCTGCAGCGAGGCCGGAGGCGATTCTGATTTCGGCGGGAGTCAATCCGTAGATGTCCTCCAAGTGCCTGCTCCGCACTTCCGGAAGCAGCGACGTGGTCGGTTCAATGACGACAGCAACGGTTGGGCCGCTAAGGAGTTCGGTGAAGGCATCGGAATTCAACTTCAAGAGCGTGATGCGATATGCCGTCCCACCGGCGCCCTTGACAATGGAGACATGTGGGCGCGTATCCGTGCAGCCACGTAATGTCAGCGCTTCCAGCGCTGCGCTTGTCTGCGGACAGCTTAACGTCAAGCGCCCGCCTGTAGCGATACGAATTGGCGCGCCTGTCGCCGATATGCGTTGCGCGTGTTCATTCATGGAGCGGACACGGAGATTCTCGCCGACATACATCAGGCCAACGCCGATCGAATCGAGCAAAGATTGCCCTTGCTGGCGCTCGACCGTCATCACATCGCGCTTCCGGACAAACTCGAACGCGCGTTTGAGATGCGGTGCAAGGCTCGTATATTGATCGGCGGCGTGATGGTTGAACTCTGCGTCGGTTGATGTCGTACATGTCGATAGAATGAATGTGCGTGTCGCATCTCTTATGATCGTCACGCCGACGCTGGTCTCGCATCCGGTTTGTCGCTTTAGCCAGTCGTTGTAGAATTCGGATTTGACCAGATCTTCCCGCGAAACGATATGCTCGCCACATAGGCCCCGGCCGACGGGTACCACAACGGTTCTCGGGATCCACGGGTTCACCGCGGCGAAATGGTTGTTGAATTGATCGAGGTCGTCGGCCGTAAATCCGGAGACATAGGGGACATGCGACGCGGGTGCCGCGAGGTCATGATAGTGGAGCGCGGACTTACCGTTTGGCACAGTGCCCGCCAACCGGCTCAGAAAATCCTCCCAGCTGCATTCGCCGAACGCAGCGCCATAGATCAGATCGATCAGTTCTTCCGTATTCGCCGTTCCTGTCCGGAACATGCGTGCCCCCGCTCGCACTAGACCGAGTTAGTATAGGCAGGAGCCTCGGCAATAAGCAACTTGAAATGGTATATCTGCTTGCAAGACCGGCGTGAAACGCGGCAGGCCGGCGTTGCTGCCGGCCGTTTTCGCGTCAGGGTTGTCGGTCTGTGGGGTGCTAAACGGGGCGGCGGACGGTCGCGGTTGCCGTCTGTGGTTTGGGTATGCTCGACCAAGCCGCCAGAAGCAGCAAGGCTGCGGCCGTCAGCACCGTCATCACGCGCGTCCCTGAGTGACGATAACAGGGATCAACAGGTCGCCCCAGTTGCCTTCGCCGCCATGATGGCGGGCCGAACGTACCAGCTCGACCGATACGCCGGCGTCGACGGCTTTCATGACGGCCTGGTTAAGGCGGTGCAGGTCGTTGGCGACCATGCGGATCGCCGCCTGCTGATCCGGGGTCATGGCCGAAGACTGTTCCTCGGCCCTTTCCTTGACGCGTGTCTGAACTGTCATTGGAGTTCTCCTTGGTGTCAGCGGTTTCTCGTCGATTGCATGGGGAGCGCGGCGGGCAGGGATTGCCACGCTCCCCGGTCCTTCACTCTGCGGCCGGGCGGAACTGGTCGTGCTCGGTCGATTCCTTCATGGCTGTCGTCGATGACTGGCCGCCGGTGATGGCCAGCGACACGGCGTCGAAATAGCCGGTGCCGACTTCGCGCTGGTGCTTGGTCGCGGTGTAGCCATTGACCTCGGCGGCGAACTCCGCCTCCTGAAGCTCCGAATAGGCCGCCATCTGCCGGGCCTTGTAGCCGCGCGCCAACTCGAACATGCCGAAGTTCAGCTGGTGGAAGCCGGCAAGCGTGATGAACTGGAACTTGTAGCCCATCGCACCGAGTTCCCGCTGGAACTTGGCGATCGTCGCGTCGTCGAGGTTTTTCTTCCAGTTGAACGACGGCGAGCAGTTGTAGGCGAGCAGCTTGCCCGGATGCGCCTTGTGCACGCCCTCGGCAAACTTGCGGGCCTGCTCCAGGTCCGGCTTGGAGGTTTCGCACCAGATCAGGTCGCAATGCGGCGCATAGGCGATGGCGCGCGCGATGCACGGCTCGATGCCGTTCTTCACCTGGTAGAAGCCTTCGACCGTGCGTCCGGCGTCATAATCGACGAAGGGGCGATCGCGTTCGTCGATATCCGACGTCAACAGCTTGGCCGCTTCCGCATCGGTGCGGGCGATGACGAGCGTCGGCGTACCCATGACGTCGGCTGCAAGCCGTGCCGCGTTGAGATTGCGGATATGCGCGGCCGTCGGGATCAGGACCTTGCCGCCGAGATGGCCGCACTTCTTTTCGGACGCCAGCTGGTCCTCGTAGTGAACGCCCGCAGCTCCGGCCTCGATGAAGGCCTTCATGATCTCGAAGGCATTGAGCGGGCCGCCGAAACCGGCTTCGGCGTCGGCAACGATCGGTGCGAACCAGGTGTCGACCGATAGCCCCTTGCCTTCCGAGGTCTCGATCTGGTCGGCGCGCTGGAGCGTGCGGTTGATGCGCTTTGCCAGCTCCGGAGCGGCATTTGCCGGATAGAGCGATTGGTCCGGATACATCGCTGATGCGGTGTTGGCGTCGGCCGCGACCTGCCAGCCGGAGAGGTAGATTGCTTTCAGGCCGGCGCGAACCATCTGCATGGCCTGATTGCCCGAGAGCGCGCCGAGCGCGTTGACGAAGTCCTCTTCGTGAATGAGCTTCCACAAGCGGTTGGCACCCATTTCGGCCAGGGAGTAACGGATCTCGACCGAACCACGCAGCCGCTTCACGGTTTCAGCGGTGTAGGGGCGTTCGATGCCATCAAAGCGGCCTTGCTGGGCACTGGGAACAAGCTTGTAAAAATCAGTCATCATTTCCTCCTGCTGGAACTCATCCACCATTCGACTTTTGTCGTATGGCTTTCCTCGTCTCTAGTTGATGTGACAGTTTTTACATTGCGCTGCGCAATAGGGCTATGGAAATCGAAGTTCATGGCCTTTCAAAAGGGTTATCTTGTCTTGCCTTTGACAGGCGTGCACGGTAAATTTGTAAATTATGTAAATGTGTGGTCGTCGTCAGAGTTGTAAAGGTAGTGACAAATGGCTGAGAACAAGATCTTTGCCGGTCCTCGTGTCCGGCGGATCCGCAACGGGCTCTCGCTGACGCAGACGGCGATGGCCGAAGCGCTTGGCATCTCGCCGTCCTACCTCAACCTGATCGAGCGCAATCAGCGTCCGCTGACCGTCCAGCTGCTTCTGAAACTCGCATCGGTCTACAAGGTCGACCTCGAGGAACTGCAGGGTGAAACTGGCGGTGGACTGGCGCAATTGCGCGAGGTCTTTGCCGATCCGCTGCTGGCGGCGGAACTGCCGGGGGATCAGGAATTGATCGAAGTTGCCGAAGCGGCGCCCAATGCCGCCGGCGGCGTCGTCAAGCTTTACCGCGCCTATCGCGAGCAGGCGGCGCGGCTAAAGGACCTTGCCGACCTCCTGGCGGGGCAGGGGCACATGGAGGCGCTGTCGGGCACCCGCCTACCGATGGACGAGGTGCGCGAGACGCTGGAGGCGAGACCCAATCATTTCGCCCGGATCGAAGAAATGGCGGAGGCCTTTCACGAGGCGCTTTCGCCGGGCGATGATCTGATCGGCGCACTGAAAGCCTGGCTGAAGAAGGAACACGGCCTGGTCGTGCGCAATCTGCCCGTTCATGCCATGCCCAATCTGCGTCGCCGCTTCGATCGCCATTCCATGCGGCTCTTCATCTCCGAGCGCCTATCGCCCTATGACCAGTTGCGCGAGATCGCCATGGAGGTTGCCTCGATTGCCTGTCACGAAGCGATCGTCCGGGAGTTGGAGACGCTGCGCCTGTCGACCGCCGAAGCGCGCCGCATCGGCCGCTTCGAACTCGCCCGCTATGCCGCCCACGCATTGATGATGCCCTATGCGGCATTTCATGCGGCAGCCGTCCGGGCGAGATACGATATCGACGTGCTCAGGGCGCGTTTCCAAGTGTCGTTCGAGCAGGTCGCCAACCGGCTGACCATGCTGCAGCGGCCCGGCGCGACCGGCGTTCCGTTTTTCCTGATGGAGATCGACAATGCCGGGCATCGGCTCCGTCGTTCCGGCGCATCGGGTTTCCCGCAAGCGAGGTTCGGCGGCGGCTGTCCGAAGCTCAATATCCATGCCGCCTTCTCGGTGCCGGGGCAAATCCTGGTGGACCGCGTAGAGACAACAGAGGGACTGGCGTTCCTTACCGTGTCGCGCACGCTCGATGGTCCGCAGGCGGGCTTTGAAGAGCGGGTTCGCCGCACCGCGTTGCTGATCAGTTGTGAGGCCTCTTTTGCCGATGAGGTGGTCTATGGCACGCTACGCTCGCCCGCGGTTGCGATCGGGGCGGCCTGTCGGCTCTGCGAGCGGCAGGGCTGTCTTGCGCGCGCCGAGCCTCCGGTGACGCGCCCGCTTGGGCTCGACGAGATGGCAACAGGCCTCAGCGTCTTCGATTTTCAGTAGGCGCTGGGACTTTCAGTAGCTGACGGGGTGATGGCTCGGCAGCAGCGGCGCACTGGCGGCGAAGCATTCGGCCGGTAGTCCGGTCGTATAGCCGCGGGTAATGTGCGCCTTGTCCGCATAGGCTTTGTCGCGCATCAGGATCGCGTGCAGTTCGGGCAGGTTATAGAACGGCACGCCGGGATAGAGGTGGTGCTCCAGATGATAGTTGATGTGGTGCGGAGCAAAGAACAGTCTTTCCCAGGCATGCGGATAGACCGTGCGTGAACTCGTCAGCTCGTCGCTATAGTCCATGTTGCCGAAATGCTCCGCAACGCTGCGCACGTAAAGGAACAGGCAGAAGAAGGTGAAGAACGGCACGAGCCAGTAGAGCGCGAATTCGCGCCAGATGCCGAGAAGGCTGAAAATGGCGGCGGCAGCGATATAGAAGCAAAGGCGCAGCATCTTGTAGCTCCGCGTCGACCGGTCGTTCTTCGACATGCGCTTGGCCATGTGCACCATGTCGCGGATCGAGTTGACGGCGACGAGATAGCCGAGCAGTTGCATCACGCCACGCGCGATCTTCTGCGGAAAGGTGAACTGCGCCATGCCGAGCTTTGCCGTCCAGTCCGGGTCGTCGTCGGTGTTGGCATGCTGGTGGTGTGCCAGGTGGTTCTGCCGGTAGCCATCGACGGTCGCCAGCATCGGCCAGGCGAGCAACAGGTCGCTCATCCAGTCGCTGAGCTTGCGGTTCTTGATGATGCGGTAGTGCGCCGCCTCATGAACGAGACAACCGAACGCATGCATGCGACCGGCAATCACGATCACGGTCATGAGGTAGACGAGGATATTGCCGGTATATTCGCTGACGGCGATGGCGGTGGCGATGATCGCCCAGTCGACCGCGATCGCCGCAAGGGATTTCTGTGGCTCGAGTATCGAAAGGCGCTTCAACTCTCTCGGATCGATCCTGCGGTTCCGTCCACTCATGACACTACCCAGACGCTGATACACAACCGAGGGGAAAAATCGCATGCGCCTTATGGTTAATCAATCGTAAACGAACGCGTGTTCTGGCTGGTTGCCGCCATGGTTAACGTCGGCCGCTTGGTACCTGCCGATGGCGGGATCGCGCCCTTCGCCATAAGTGCCCGATTTTCCTTGGCTTGCGAAAACTGGGGTGGCTGAAGAGGTCCGCCTCTTTCCAGCACAAAACCGCTTGAGGTTGTCGAGAAACATGCCTAACCTCGCCCCGGAGCGATCCAGAATGGGCCTGGATCCGTGTCACGGGGCGGCCTTGTCCGGACCGATAATAACGAGGGAACTGCATGTCCAAATTCATCGTTACAACCATGGCGACGGTCATACTGGCCGGTTCGACCATGCTCGCTTCGGCGCAGGAGCGGGTGGTCAACGTCTATAACTGGTCGGATTATATCGACAGCAGCATTCTGGAAGACTTCACCAAGGAAACGGGCATCAAGGTCGTCTACGACGTCTTCGATTCCAACGAGATCCTCGAAACCAAATTGCTCGCAGGCGGCTCGGGCTACGACGTCGTCGTCCCGACGGCGACCTTCCTGCAGCGCCAGATCGCGGCCGGCGTGTTCCAGAAGCTCGACAAGTCCAAGCTCCCGAACCTCACCAATATGTGGGACGTGATCATGGAGCGTACGGCCAAGTACGATCCGGGCAACGAATACGCCATCGACTACATGTGGGGCACCACCGGCATCGGCTACAACGTCGACAAGATGAAGGAAATTCTCGGCACCGACGAGAAGCCCAACTGGGACGTCATCTTCAAGCCGGAACTAGCCGCCAAGTTCAAGGATTGCGGCATCCATGTTCTCGATTCCCCGACGGATGTGATGCCGTCGGCGCTCACCTATCTCGGCCTCAATCCTGATAGCCACGAAGCGGCCGATCTTGAAAAGGCTGCCGAACTGCTTGCCAGCGTTCGTCCGAATATCCGCAAGTTTCACTCGTCGGAATACATCAACGCGCTTGCCAATGGCGATATCTGCCTCGCGGTCGGCTTTTCCGGCGATGTCTTTCAGGCCCGTGACCGCGCCGCCGAAGCCAAGGCTGGCGTAACCGTCGATTATGCGATCCCGTCGCAGGGCGCGCAGATGTGGTTCGACATGCTCGCCATTCCGGCGGACGCTCCGCATGTCGCCGAAGCGCATGAATTCCTCAACTACATGATGAAGCCGGAGGTCGTCGCCAAGGCGTCGAACTATGTCTTCTACGCCAACGGCAACAAGGCCTCGCAGCAGTTCCTGGACAAGGCGGTTCTCGAAGACACCGCCATCTACCCCACCGATGATGTGATGCAGAAACTGTTCACGGTCACGCCGTTCGAGGCGAAGGAGCAGCGGGTATTGACCCGGCTCTGGACAAAGGTCGTCACCGGCCAGTAAGAGCAAAACGAATTGCCCGGACCTCAAAATCCGGGCAATTTTCTTAAAGGGGGCACCGGGGAAAACGAGAGTGCCCATCGGCTGTATCATTCGGGGATAGATGATGAAGTCACTCGGCAGTATCAGGCGCTCTTTCGCCCCCTGGGCGGATCCCGCTTCCAAGCCATTCATTTCCGTCAAGAACGTCACCAAGAAGTTCGGCGATTTCACCGCCGTCGACGATCTTTCGCTCAACATCTACACGCGCGAGTTCTTTGCACTCTTGGGTGCGTCGGGCTGCGGAAAGTCGACGCTCCTGCGCATGCTGGCCGGTTTCGAGCAGCCGACCTCGGGGGAGATCATTCTCGACGGCCAGAACCTTGCCGGCATTCCGCCCTACCGGCGGCCCGTCAACATGATGTTCCAGTCCTACGCGCTGTTTCCGCATATGACCGTTGAGACCAACATCGCCTTCGGCCTGAAGCAGGACGGCATGCCCAAGGCCGACATCGCCGAGCGCGTCGGCCAGATGCTCAAGCTGGTGAAGCTCGAGAAGTTTGCCAAGCGCAAGCCGCACCAGCTTTCCGGCGGCCAGCGCCAACGTGTCGCGCTGGCACGCTCACTCGCCAAGCGCCCGAAGGTGCTGCTGCTCGACGAGCCGCTCGGCGCACTCGACAAGAAGCTGCGCGAGGAAACCCAGTTCGAACTGATGGACCTGCAGCAGGAACTCGGCCTTACCTTCGTCGTGGTCACGCACGACCAGGAGGAAGCGATGACGATGGCGGACCGCATCGCCGTCATGAGCCACGGCAAGGTCGCGCAGGTGGCAACGCCAGCGGAAATCTACGAGGCGCCCAATTCGCGCTTCGTCGCCGACTTCATCGGCGATGTGAACATCTTCGACGGAACAGCCACAACCGCGGAAAACGGCTACCTCAGCATTGAAACCGGCAACGGCTTTCCCATTCGCATGGCATCGCCGGAGAGGCCTGCCGCCGGCGCCAAGGCCGCGGTCGCCATTCGCCCGGAAAAGATCCGTGTCACCCGCCAGCCGCCGGCGCACGCGCCGGTCAACGCGGTCGAGGGTGAGATCTGGGACGTCGGCTATCTCGGCGACATGACCGTCTTCCATATCAGATTGAAGGATGGCAGGGTCGTGAAGGCGTCGTCCTTGAACGCGGTGCGCGCCGTGGAAGATCCCTTCGGCTACGACCAGCAGGTCTGGATCTCGTTCGGCGAAGACGCCGGCGTCGTCTTGAAGGATTGAAGCCATGGCGCGCGTTGCATCAGCCGTCTTCAGCCGCCTGGTCATCATCATCCCCTATGCCTGGCTACTGTTCTTCTTCCTGATTCCCTTCTTCATCGTCTTCCGTATCTCGTTGTCGCAGACGGCGGTGGCGATGCCACCCTATACGCCGGTCTTCGATCTCCTCGGTGGCCTTTCCGGCATTATGGAAAAGGCACGGGAGTTCTCGCTCGACAACTATGTCTGGCTGACCGAGGACGTTCTCTACTTCAACGCCTATGTGTCGAGTGTCATCATCGCCGGAATCTCGACGGTGCTGACGTTGATGATCGCCTATCCCGTCGCCTACGGGATGGCGAAGGCGCCGAAATCGATCCGCCCGACGCTGTTGATGTTGGTGATCCTGCCGTTTTGGACCAGCTTCCTGATCCGCGTTTACGCCTGGATCGCCATCCTGAAGCCGGAAGGACTGCTCAACCAGTTCCTGATGAGCATCAATGTCATCGACCAGCCGCTGATCATCCTCAACACCAACTGGGCGATCTATATCGGTATCGTCTATTCCTACCTGCCGTTCATGGTCCTGCCGATCTATTCGTCGCTGGAGAAGATGGACCACACGCTGACGGAAGCGGCGCTGGATCTCGGCTGCACGCCATTCTCCGCCTTCTGGCGCGTCACGTTCCCGCTGTCACTGGCCGGCGTCGTTGCCGGTTGCCTGCTCGTCTTCATTCCGGCTGTCGGCGAGTTCGTCATCCCCGATCTGCTCGGCGGATCGGAAACGCTGATGATCGGCAAGACGCTGTGGAACGAGTTCAACGCCAACCGCGACTGGCCGGTCTCTTCGGCGGTTGCCACGATCCTGCTTTTGATCCTGGTGATACCGATCGTGTTCTTCCAGAACGCGCAGGCCAAAGCCGACGGCGAGGGGAAGTAGGTCATGGGCAACTGGTCACGCTTCAACATTGCCTCGATCGTGCTCGGCTTCGGCTTTCTCTATCTGCCGATCGTGCTTTTGGTGATCTTCTCGTTCAACGAATCGAAGCTGGTCACGGTATGGGCCGGGTTTTCGACCAAATGGTACGCGCAGCTCTGGCACAATCAGGCGCTTCTCGACGCCGCCTGGGTCACCATCCGCGTGGCATTGATCTCGGCCACCTGCGCAACCGTGCTCGGGACCTTGGCGGCCCTCGCGCTGGTGCGCTACACGCGCTTTCGCGGCCGCATGCTGTTTTCCGGCATGGTCTATGCGCCGCTGGTCATGCCTGAGGTGATCACCGGCCTGTCGCTGCTGTTGCTGTTCGTTGCCATCGGGCTCGACCGTGGCTTCTGGACGATCACCCTTGCGCACATCACCTTCACCATGTGCTTCGTTGCCGTTGTCGTGCAGTCGCGGCTCCTGAGCTTCGACCAGTCGATCGAGGAGGCGGCGCTGGATCTGGGCGCGACCCCGGTCAGGACCTTCTTTGCGATCACTCTGCCGGTGATCGCGCCGGCCGTCTTTTCCGGCTGGGTGCTGGCCTTCACGCTGTCGCTCGACGATCTCGTGATCTCGAGCTTCACCACAGGCCCCGGTGCCACCACGCTGCCGATGAAGATCTACAGCCAGGTTCGTCTCGGGGTGACGCCTGAAATCAACGCGATCTGCACGATCCTGATCGGCATTGTCGCGATCGGTGTCGTCGTTGCCTCTGTTGTGACCAAACAGCGTGAAGCGCAACGCGAGAAGGACGAGCGCGCCGCTTTCGCGCAGTAGAGTTCAGCTCCGTTTTCAAGAGGACGGCTGGTGCATTTAAAGCGCCGGCCGTTTCAGTTGGGCTCGCCGAGAACCGAGAGCGGCGAGATCACCGCATTCGGCCAGGAGCCGCCGACGAAGAACCGCAATCGCTGGGCGGCATTGGTAGCGTCGGTAAAGGTTCCGGCAAGAGCCAGGCTGCCGCTGCGATAGGGTATGACGCCGTTGACCGACAGGCTGCCCGTCGGCCCGATAAAGGTAGCGCGGTTCAACCGGGCCGATCCGTCGCTGAAGCGCGCCTCGATGTCGGCCCGCTGAAAATCGAACGTGCCGCTGCCTGCCTGCGACAGCGAGAAGAACTCACCCCTGCGGACCAGGTCCGAGAAGGCGTCGGAGTCGAATTCGGATAGTCTGCCGTTGGCAAGCGACAAGGTCAGGCGCCCGGATGCGTCGGCTGCGCGTGGCGTCCAGAACGGGTGATCGGTCGCCAGGTCCAGGTTGACGTTGCCGCGTCCCGTCGGCACCGGGCCGGTGAAGCCGAAGTCGGCGACGGCGGCCGCAAGATCCGCATCCTTGAGAGCCAGCTCTAGCTTGCCGCCACGGGTCAAGCCCGCTTCCGACAGCACGAGGCGGCCGCTGAGCCTGCCATTGGCATAGGTGCTGTCGCCGATATCAAGCGACGCCCGCCCGTGATCGACCATGACGCCGGCCGCCACGTCGGTCAGCCGCAACGGGCCGATCGCTGCCTCCTGCGTCGAAAGGCGCACGTCGACGCGCCAGGTGCGGGCGAAAGCCTCGGTCATATGTCTGGCGAGTTCTTCTGGATCGACCGGAAGCTGCGCAAAAAGTGGTTGCAGTCCGTTGAGGTCGATCCTGTCGAACGCGAGCGTGCCCTCGACGCGCGGTGTGTCGTTGGCAGGAGCGACAACGTCGAGCACCCCGGTTGCCGTCGCGCCGCCGATCGCCAGGCGCAAGTCATCCAGCTTCAGCGTCGCGTCTCCGGTCGTGACGTTGGCACTGAGATCGAAGCTGCTCTCGGGCAGCCCCTCATGCGAGGCCCCCTCAAACCACGCGGCAAGCGCCGGCAGCGAGGCGGTGGAAACCTGGAGCCGCCCCGAGGCGAATGGTTTCATCGACAGATTACCGACGCCCTCGAAGGAGAAATTGAGGGGGGCCGAGGTCAGCGATGTCTTCAGCGTCGTGTTGCGGCCGGCCAGCAGCGTCAGCGGCTCGTCGCAGGCCAGCGCCCAGCTCACGGCCTGCCCGCCGATCATGCTCGACAGTTGCGCATTCAGGCGCCCGGCAAAGGAGGGCCACTTCACGGTGCCGGATATGCCGGGAAACTCCCGCGCATAATTGGTCGCCCGGTCGAATACCTGCAGGCGGCCATTCTCGATCGTGATGTCGCCGAAGGGGGTGTCGTCGTTGTCCGCTTTCGCCTCGCGCGGCGCAAGCCAGCGCGGCCGCTCCCAGTTGAGCGTGCCGTCGATGCCACGCTCCAGCGTTACCACAGGCTCGATGAGGCGGATGTCTTCGAGTGCCGGTTCGCCGCGAAGCGCAGAAACCAGGCTGAAGGCTGCGGTGATGCTGCCGATCCGGGCGAGTGTGCGGGGGGTACCGTCGGTCGTCTCGATCGTGGCGCCGTACAATGTCAGCGTCGGGTTCGGCCAGAAACGGATGTTCGGCTCGCCGGTTATCCTGCTCTTGCCACCCGACCAGGCGTCGAGCATGCGCTCCATCGTCGGCCGCACGTCCGTCGTCGAGATCACGAGCGGCAGGGCCGCGTTGTATCCGACGGCCAGCACGATGCCGATCGCCGCCGGCCAGAGGAAATGGCGACGACGAAGCCGCGACCAAAGGCGTGATTCACCCATCATATGCAGGATTTTTCTTGTCATTTCCGCCTGGTTGCCCATCGCTTGGGATCACGCTGCTTGGATAGGCTTTCAGCCCGCATAAATCAAATGCGCCCGACATGGAAATGTCGCCAATGCGACGCCGGAGCGGGTTCTCCTGCTGTTTATTTTGCGTTGCAGCATGGTATAGAGGGCATGGAGTAGGAGTGGAGGAAAGCATGCAGTCTGAGCAACCTTTGTGGGTTCCCGGTCCAGAGATCCGCGAGCACAGCCCGATGGCGCAATTTATCGCCTGGTGCAGCGAGCGCTTCGGCAAAGACTTTGCCGATTACGACGCGTTTCACGCGTGGTCGGTTGCCGAACGCGGCGATTTCTGGACGGCGGTCTGGGAGCATTGCGAAGTCATCGGCGATCGTGGCGCGACGGCTCTGGTCAATGGTAACAGCATGCTCGACGCTCGGTTCTTTCCCGAGGCGTCGCTGAATTTCGCCGAGAACCTGCTGCGGCGCGCCGGCGGCGACGATGCGCTCATTTTCCGCGGCGAGGATAAGGTCAGCTACCGGCTTTCCTGGGATGATCTGCGCACGCTGGTCTCGCGGCTGCAGCAGGCGCTGAAAGCGCGCAGCATCGGCAAGGGTGACCGCGTCGCCGCGATGATGCCCAATATGCCCGAAACGATCGCTCTCATGCTGGCGACCGCGTCGATCGGTGCGATCTGGTCGTCCTGTTCTCCCGATTTTGGCGAGCAGGGCGTTCTCGATCGCTTTGGCCAGATCACCCCGAAACTGTTCATCGCCTGCGACGGCTATTGGTACAACGGCAAACGACAGGACGTCGACGCCAAGGTTCGTGCGGTCTCCATGGCTCTCGACGTTCCAGCCCTCATCGTTCCCTATGCGGGCGAGGCGAGGGCGCTGGCGGCCTCAATTGCCGATGGCGTGACGCTCGAGGACTTCATCGCTCCGTTTAAAGCCGAGGCGCTCGCCTTCGAGCGTTTGCCGTTCAGCCACCCGCTCTATGTGCTCTTCTCCTCCGGCACCACGGGCGTCCCGAAGTGCATCGTTCATTCGGCCGGCGGCACACTGCTGCAGCATTTGAAGGAACATCGCTTCCACTGCGGGCTCGGCGACGGGGAGAAGCTCTTCTATTTCACCACCTGCGGCTGGATGATGTGGAACTGGCTCGCCTCCGGCCTGGCGGTCGGCGCGACGCTGTGCCTGTTCGACGGCTCGCCGTTCTATCCTGATGGAAACGTCCTGTTCGATTATGCGGCGGACGAAACGTTTGCCGTCTTCGGTACGTCGGCAAAATACATCGACGCGGTCCGCAAGGGCGGATTTGAGCCGGCCAAGACCCACGACCTTTCAAGCCTGCGGCTCTTGACCTCGACTGGCTCGCCGCTGTCGCCCGAAGGCTTCTCCTTCGTCTATGAAGGCATCAAACAGGACGTCCAGCTTGCGTCGATCTCCGGCGGCACCGACATCGTTTCGTGCTTCGTGCTCGGCAATCCGCTGAAGCCGGTCTGGCGTGGCGAGATCCAGGGTCCTGGCCTCGGACTGGCGATCGATGTCTGGGACGACGAGGGGCGCTCCGTGCGCGGCGAAAAGGGTGAACTCGTCTGCACCAAGGCATTCCCGTCGATGCCGGTGATGTTCTGGAACGATCCCGAAGGCGTCAAATACCGCGCCGCCTATTTCGAACGTTTCGACAACGTCTGGTGCCATGGCGACTTTGCCGAATGGACGTCGCATGGCGGCATCGTCATCCATGGTCGCTCCGACGCGACACTCAATCCCGGCGGTGTGCGCATCGGCACGGCGGAGATCTACAATCAGGTCGAGCAGATGGAAGAGGTGGCCGAAGCGCTCTGCATCGGACAGGACTGGGAAGACGACGTGCGCGTCGTGCTGTTCGTGCGCATGGCATCCGGCGCCTCGCTCGATGAGCAATTGGAGAAGGCGATCAGGAACCGTATCCGCACCGGCGCATCGCCCCGCCATGTGCCGGCGAAGATCATCGCCGTTGCCGATATTCCGCGCACGAAGTCGGGCAAGATCGTCGAATTGGCGGTCCGCGACGTTGTGCATGGACGCCCGGTCAAGAACAAGGAGGCGCTCGCCAACCCGGAAGCGCTCGATCTTTTCGCCGGGCTCGATGCCCTCAAAAATTGAGGGGCCGTTAACTTGTTCGCGCTTTCGGAATTAACCAAGGCTTCAGACTTGCTGATAAATCCCTAAAATTGTCGGATCGGCTGGTAAGGTCTTGTTAACGATTGGGGGCGCATGGTCATGTCAACTTGAGGCCGGCCGATGAGTGGTCGGCGCCTGGCAGCGATGCCGCCGCAGACATGATGTCATTACTTCTCGAGCATTTGTTGGTTTAGCATTGAATTATCGAGGTGGCCTCCCAGCCACCTCTTTTTTTGCCTTCGGGACAGAGCGTTTTGGGCGGAGGTGCGGAAACGCTCTATCTCTTTGTTTTCCCGTATTTCCAGACGGAAAACCGCTTCGCACTTTTCCTGGAAATGCTGTTAAGCGCGTTGCGATTTCCAGGATTCCCTTGTTGCGCTTTAAGCTCTTTTCTTAACGCATGTCCTTATCGCAAAACCGCTGCGCACTTTTGCGCGACCTGCGTTAGGGCCGACGCTCCATCGATCTCGAAACCAGGATCACGGGGATCATGCCGGCAACGACGATGATCATCGCAGCCACCGATGCATCCTCGACCTTGGCACGCGATGCGTCCTCGTAAACAAGCGTCGCAAGCGTGTTGAAGTTGAACGGGCGCAGCATGATCGTCGCCGACAGTTCCTTCATGGTCTCGATGAAGACGAGAAGTGCTGCGGTCAACACGGCGGGGCGCATCATCGGCAGAAGCACGGTTCGCAGCGTCTGCCCTCCGGTGCGGCCAAGCGCACGTGCAGCCATGTCGAGGTGCGGCGACAGCTTCTGGAAACCCGCCTCCAGCGTGCCTTCGGCCATGGTGAGGAACCGGACGGTGCAGGCGTAGATGATGGCAAAGCCCGTTCCCGTCATCAGTAGCCCGGTGGATATGCCGAAGGTGCTGCGAAAGCCGGCGTCGACCAGATTGTCTAGCGCTGCCAGCGGGAAGAGCACGCCGATCGCCAGAACCGTGCCGGGCACGCCATAGCCGAAGGAGGCGAGGCGGCCGGCGGTATCGGTGAAACGCGAGCGTCCGGTACGCGCGGCATAGGCAAGCACGAAACCGAGCAGCACCGTGACCAGCGCGGTTGCACCGGAAACCAGGATGCTGTGGAAGAGTGCGTTCAGCAACCGCGGTTCGATGAATTGATCGAGGCGCTTCAGCGCGTAATTGCCGAGGATCAGGAACGGGACCGCGAAGCCGGAGAGCACCGGAAGCAGGCACGCAATCGTCGCGGCCCACTTCTTCCAGCCGGAAAGCGGAAGCCTGGTCGCATCATGGACTGCCGACGTCGTCTTCTGGCTGGAGAAGCGCTGCCTTCGCCGGGCAGCCCGCTCGATCATCATCAGCCCGATGACGAAGACGAGCATGATGCAGGCGATCTGCGCCGCGCCGGCAAGGCTGCCGCGGTTGAGCCAGGTGTCGAAGATCGAGAAGGTCAGTGTCTGCACGCCGAGGAATTCGACGGCACCGATGTCGTTCAGCGTCTCCATCGCCACCAGCGTCAGACCGATCATGATCGCCGGTCGCGCCATCGGGATCTGGATGCGGAAGAACACCTTGAGCGGCCCGGCGCCGAGCGTGCGGGCAACATCGGCCGCCGCGCGCCCTTGCATCAGAAACATCGAGCGACAGGCGAGATAGATATAGGGATAGAGCACGGAACTCAGCACCAGGACGGCGCCGCCGAGCGAGCGGATATCGGGAAACCAGTAGTCGCGGCTGGTCTTGAAGCCGAAGATAGCGCGGATCAGCCCCTGCACCGGCCCGGTGAAGGTGAACAGCTCACCGAAGGCGTAGGCGGCGAGATAGGCGGGAATGGCAAGCGGCAACACCAGCGCGGCGGACAGAAACCGGCGCAAGGGAAACTCGCAACTCGCCACCAGCCACGCGGTCACGATGCCGACGACGGCCGTCGTCATCCCGGTGAACGCGATCAGCAGCAACGTGCGGATGGTGGCGCGCGGGATGACGTTTTGCATGAGATGCGGCCAGTCGGAACCGCCGCCGGAAATCGCCAGCCATGCAATGGCGAGGATCGGCATCAGCACGATCAGCGATGCGCCCCCGGCCCATACGGCGAGCAGCGGATGCGAAAGACCGGTTTTCGCGCCGGTTGGGCGCCGCTTGAGGATTTGTGACGTGGACTGCAATCGATCTGATCCGGAGCGAAACGGCCACAGCGCCGCGCGTCTGACATGACGCTCTAAGGATGCTGTAACGCTTTAAACTCGCTGCATAATCTTCCCCTTGGATCGCCTCCGATTTCAAGAAGAGGATTATGCAGCAGGAATTGCCGTGAGGATGCCAACAAACTGGTTTCCCCAAGTCAACATTTCCTTACAGCATCTGTCGTCAGTTCGCCAAGACGCGTTGTGACGGGAAGGAGATTTCCACCAGCGTGCCCTCGTTCGGTGCCGAGGTGATGGCGAACTGCGCACGGTTGGCTTCGGCCATGGCTTTGGTCAGCGGCAGCCCGAGGCCGGTGCCGTCGCCACGCTTGCGGCCACCGGTCGTCACCTGCCGGAAGGGCTTCATCGCCTGGTCGAGTTCGCTGCGCGTCATGCCGACGCCGGTGTCGCGGATACGCAGGATCACGCTGCCGTTCGGCTCATAGGAGGTCGACACCACGATCTGTCCGCCCGATGGCGTGAAGCGGATGGCGTTCGCCAGGATGTTGAGTGCGATCTGCTTGATCGAGCGGCTGTCGGCAACCACGTTCGGCACAGCTGTCGAAAGCGACGTGCGGATGATGACGCGCTGGCTGTTTGCCTGCGGCTGCACCAGCGACACCGCTTCGGAAACCGCATCGTTGATTTCGACCGAGCCGAAGTCGAGATCCATCTCGCCCGCCTCGATCTTCGAGATATCGAGCAAGTCGTTGACGATATCGAGCACATGGCGGCCGGAGCGGCCGATGTCGCCGGCGTATTCGATATAGCGCGGATGGCCAACCGGGCCGAAATGCTCGCTCGCCATCATGTCGGAAAAGCCGATGATCGCATTGAGAGGCGTGCGGATTTCGTGGCTGACGCGCGCCAGGAACTCCGTCTTGTGGGCATTTGCCGTCTCGGCCGCGCGCTTGGCGTTGCGCAACTCCTCTTCGGTCCGCTTCCACTGGGTGATGTCGCGGATGACGGCGCAATAGCCGTTGGAGGCGGACAGGCGGCCGATGGTCATGAACAGCGGCAGGAAGCCGCCTGCGGCCTCGCGGCCGATCACTTCGCGGCCGTCGTTGAGTACGCTGGCAACCCCATGGCCGGACAGGCCTTGCAGATAATCGATGACCGCCTTCTGGCTCTCATGGGCAAAGAGCGCTGCAAACGGCTTGCCGCGGATTTCGCTCTCATCGTAGTTGAAGAGCGCGCTCGCTGAGCGGTTGATCGAGCGGATATCGCCGTCGTGTCCGAGAATGACGACACCATCGGTCGCCGTCTCGAGGATCGAGCGCAGCTCGTCGATTTCGGTCTTGAGCTTGCCGACCTGTTCGTCGGCGACGGGAGCCGGAGCGGTTTCGACCGGGCTCGCTTCGCTCTCTTGGGGCTGCGCGACTTCCGTCGATGCCAGGGCCAGCATCAGCGCGCTCTTTCCGTCCCAGCGGATCGAGTGCAAGTGGGCCGTTACCGGAAGCAACTGCCCGGTCTTGCGGATCAGCGTCATCGTGCCGTCCGGCTCCGTGTCGCCGACCTCCTCGTCATTGGCAAAGAGCGCGTCGATGCCGCCTTCCTCTTTGAAATCATCGAGCGTGTCGTAGCCCGTCAGTCGCAGGAATTCCGGATTGGCGTGCAGCAGGTCGTCGCCGAGATGCACGAGCAGGCCGACAGGCAGGCTATCGAGGATCTCGCCGCTGAAACCGACGGTCGCGATCGTCGCCGGGTCCATGCTCGCCTCGGCCAGGTCGTCGGATCGAGGTTCGGCTGCGGCCACCTCGCTCGAAGCTTCTGGCGTCTCGAACTCAGACTCGCTGGTCGCGGTCGGCGCGGCCTCAAGAGCTGCTTCGTCCAGGGTTTCAGATACCGGTTGTTCCGCTTCGCCTTGGATGGCGTCGTCTGAAGCCTCGTCCGACCGGGTCTCGTGCGCCTCTGGGCGTCCCACAAAATTTTCGCCGAGCTGCCGCGCGATTTCGCGAAAAGCCGCCTGCTCGCCGCGGGTGAGCGCGCTTGAACCGGCCGGGCGGTGTAGCTCGAGTTCGATGATCTTGTCGGAAGCCCGGCGTCCGGGCGTCTCGACGATGCGAAGTGCTGGGCGCTCACCAAGGAAGGGATCGGCCGGCACCGCGGGCTGGTCGGTCGTTACTGCCTCGGTCGGCTGCGGCTCGTCGGAAAAAAGTGCAGGTTCGTCGGCTTCATTCGCGCCGGCGGTCGCGATCTCGTGGGTCGCCTCTTCAACGGCTGCCACGCCATTCGGCGAAGTTGGCGCCGTCAGATCGTTGGCCTCTATCGCATCCTCGTCACGATCGAGCGAAAGGCCGTTGGCGTTGTGATCTTCGACGGCATCTGCAACGCGCACGATGCCGAAGCCGCGGAAACCGTCGAACTCCCGCGAGCGCGAGTAGGTGGGCAGGGCGGCGAGGTCGACCGGGACCTTAAGGCTCGTGCCTTCGACCGGCCAGAAAATCGTCTTGCCGGACCAGGTGTCGCGGCGGTGCAGGAGCTCGTTGATCTTGTTGTCGGGGTCGAGACCATAGCGCGCCGCAAGCGAGGCGAAGCTGACACCGATCACGTCGGCGGCCTTCGGCCCGACCGCCGAGGCAAACTCCTCCGAGATTTCGCTGAACTGTCCTTCCGCGTCGATTTTCCAGACGAACCGCACCGCCCGCCCGCCGATCGCAAAGGCGAAGTCGGACTGAGCGCCGACAGGGGCGTCTTTGTGTTCGCGCGGTTCAACCGATGTAGCATCGGGGACAGGCGCTGCCTCGGCGACAATTGCCGTCTCGGCGGACGGCAACTGCTCCGCGCCTTCTGGTGCGGCGTCCGTCTGTTCCTGGGCCGCATCTGATGTTTCGGCGGTCGCTGTTTCCAGCGGCGTTTCGGTATCGGTGTCGACGGCGAGGTCGGGTTCCTCTGCTTCGACTGCGGCGACGACGTCGTCGGCTTCCGCAAGCGGCTGCTCGATTTCACGTTCGGCGACGATCCGCTGATCCGCCGAAGCCAGCTCGTCGGGAGCCGATTGCTCGACGACCGTTTCCACCGCGCCAGTAGCCATCGCCGCTTCCGTTTCGACGACAGCGGGTGCGACGTCGGTCACAACATCGGCCTCGACGACCTCCGCGACGGCTGTCGGCGGCAAGACAGCCTCGGCCGGTGCTTCATCCGGGTCGAGGTTGCCGAGGATGGTTTCCACCGCAAAGAGAAGATGAAGCGCCGGTTCGTCGGCGATCTTACCGATGGCGGCGGGCAGGTGTCCCTTTGCCGTGGCGACCGGGCGCTTGATCAGCCAGTCATGGTCGCGGGCAACGGCGGCGACGAGTTGGCGGCGCGTCTCGTCGGACATGCCGAGATTGGCAAAGCCAGGCGACTGGGCGACGATCGTACCGTCGGCATCCAGCACGGCCATGTGCGTGTCCGGGCCGTCGAGCCCGGCGATCATGCGCGCCGCGCGATCTTCCGTCGAAAGCGGCTTGCCGGAATGGGGTGCGGTGAACAGCACGCCCAATTCGTCCAGCCGGACGCGGATCAGTTCCACCGTCGTATTGAGCGGCACGCTTCGAAAGCCCGCGGCAATGCGCATCAAGAGCTGGCGACGATCGCCGACCGAAACGAGCTGCGTCGCGGCGGCCTTCAACTGCCGCGCCGACAGGTCGTTCGCATTGGGGCCCGTGTCGATGAAGTCGTAGATCGAGTCTGCGCCGAAGAAGGCGGCACCCTGATCGTTGGCCCACAGAACGCGGTTAAGGTCCCTCGAAAACAGGATCGCCGCATCGCCGCGCGCAAAATGTTCGCGCACCCGCTCATGCACGGCAATGTCGATGAAGGGGTACTGTCTTGCGGGCATGGACGGGCCTATTGACGGGTCGCTGGTACGTTAACACTCTATTAATACCCGCCACGCGGCTGAGGGTCCAGCAATCGGCGTCTTTCGCTCACCCCTTTCATCGCGAAGGGTTAACGCAGGCGAATTTGTGCACTGCACAATTTTATTGCAATGCACAATAGGATCGGTTATATAGTGTGCATCAATCAACGGCGCCTCAAAAGAGGGCCCTGACACCAAGGAGCGCATTCATGGCTACCAAGAAGATCGACGACGCATTTTCCTTCTCCTCTTTCGACCCGGCAAAGGTTGCCGACAGCTTCCGCGACTTCGCGGAAAAGGGCGCTGCCCAGTCGAAGGACGCTTATTCCAAGATGAAGACCGCTGCCGAGGAAGCAAGCAAGACCGTCGAAGCGACGCTTGAAAGCGCCCAGACCGGTAGCGTTGAACTCGGCCTCAAGGCCATCGACGCCCTGCGCACCAATGCCGAAAACTCGCTTTCGCACATGGAAGCGCTGCTCGGTGTGAAGTCGCTGTCCGAATTCGTCGAGCTGCAGACCTCTTTCTTCCGCAAGCAGGCTGAACTTGCCGTCGAACAGACCAAGTCGATGCAGGAAGCAACCAAGAAGGTTGCTGAGAATGTTACCAAGCCTGGCAAGGAAGCCGCTGAAAAGGCGATGTCTTCTTTCAAGAAGGTCTGATCCGCGCCGGCCCCTGGCCGCGCTGGGCATGAATGGGACCGGGTGGCTTGCCATCCGGTCTTTTTGCAGGATAATCTCAAGTTTAGGCTTGCAAAGCGGCGGAAGTCTCCGTATGTGAGCCGCCAAGCGACTGATGTCGCTCGTTTGTGCGGTTGTAGCTCAGTTGGTTAGAGCGCAGGTTTGTGGCACCTGAGGTCGGAGGTTCGAGACCCCCCAACCGTACCATTCTCTTTATATCTATCTGATATTAAGCGCTTTTCGCGCACCTGCTTCCGTCTCTATCGACGTTCTCCGGATATTTGGACGACAAATGCACCACAATCGACGGTGCGGGTTGGTGTTCCAACGCTTAAATCCGCTTAAGGCAGGAACGGAATTCCAAACGTCGCTGTGTCCATCTCCGCCATCGACCCGAACCGGTCGTTCCTGAGGCCCGGATCGCACCCTGAAGCTGACATTTTTTGGAACCGCCACACAAGTGGAGGTTGGCGCGCCCTGCCACGATGTTGGATATCGACCAATCGGCTTCAAGCCGAATGGACATGGGAGCAAGACGCCAGTAAAATTTCGCCAATGGGCGCCAGGAAGGCGCCCCAGGAAGGCGCCATTGTCCATGGCCAACGAACCCATCACACGGCGGCTCGCTGCCATTTTGGCGGCTGACGTAGTCGGCTACAGCCGGCTCATGGAGCGTGACGAGAAAAGCACCTACACGCAGCTCATGGCGCGATGGAAAGAGGTGTTGGAGCCACTCGTCGCCACACATCAGGGCCGCGTCTTCAAGAGGACCGGCGACGGCGTGCTCGTCGAGTTCTCCAGCGCCGTCAACGCCGTCGAATGCGCCGCGGCACTTCAGCGGGCCATGGCAGCCGCCAACAAGGACGTGCCGGCAGACCTGGCGATCGTGCTTCGCGTCGGCGTCAACCTGGGCGACATCATGGTCGCCGACAGCGATCTCTACGGCGATGGGGTCAATGTGGCGGCGCGTATCGAGGCGCTTGCCAGGCCTGGCAGCGTAGCCATTGCGGATGGTGTTCATGAATATGTGCATGGTCGCATCGACCTCGACTTCGTCGACAGCGGTCATCACGAGGTCAAGAACATCGAACGCCCGGTGCATATCTGGACGTGGTCGCCGGACGACCGCACAAACGATCCCGTCAAGATTGCCACCGAAGCCCCGCCGCAGCTTCCAAAGAAGCCATCGATAGCCGTTCTGCCGTTCGACAACATGTCCGGCGACCCGGAGCAGGGGTATTTCGCCGACGGCATCACCGAGGACATCATCACGGATCTCTCAAAGGTTTCCGGCCTCTTCGTGATCGCCCGCAACTCCTCTTTCGCCTACAAGGGCAAGGCGCCAGATATCCGCAAGGTGAGCCGGGAACTTGGCGTCCGCTATGTCCTGGAAGGCAGCGTACGCCGGGCCGCTGATCGAATCCGCATCAATGCCCAGATGATCGACGGCACGACCGGCGGTCATCTATGGGCCGAGCGCTACGATCGGGGAATTGAAGATATCTTTGCGGTTCAGGACGAAGTGACCCGCACCATCGTCACCGCGCTCAAGGTGAAGCTAACAACCGGCGAGGAAGAGCGACGCGGGAGCCTCGGCAAGGTCGATCCAGAAGCCTATGATCTGCTCGTCCGTTCCCGCCAGGCGATTCTGCAGTTCAACGCCGTATCGTCCGCGGAGGCGCGCAGCATGCTCGAGCGTGCCATCGCCATCGATCCGGGGCTTGCGGCTGCCTACGCTTCTCTCGCGATCATCGCCTTGACCGATTTCATCAATCGGTGGAACGGCGGGACGGCCGACGATCTTGAACGCGCTTTGGAGCTGGCACAAAGGGCCGTCGATATCGACGATAACGAGCCGCATGGCCATCACGCTCTCTCGCTCGCGCACTGTTGGATGCGGCACTTCGACGAAGCGGAGCATGCCGCTCAAAGGGCGATCGAACTCGATCCCAATTCCGCGAGCTGCCATACTGCACTTGGCACGACACGGGATTTCCAAGGTCGGTACGAAGACGCGCTGCCATTCTACACACGGGCCCATCGGCTCGATCCGCAATTCGACCTGTCGCTGCATTTCCTGGGTCGGACGTTGTTGAACCTCGGCCGTTTCGGCGAGGCCGAGATCGCCTTCAAGCGCCGCCTGGCGCTTGCGCCGCGATCGGACATGACGCGCTTTTATCTCGCCTGCCTCTATGGTCGCACCGGGCGCCACGAGGAGGCGCGCCGCTACTGGCGCGAAGTGTTCGAGGTTAACCCGAACTTTTCCATCAACCACCTCAAGCGGGCCTTGCCTTACCGGGATCCCACTGTGCTCGATCGACTGGCGGACGGACTCCGCGAGGCCGGAGTGTCTATCTAACCAGGGAAGGCGCGTGTCAGGAGGTCCATTCGACCTCGCCGCCGTGCCGTCCCGTGGCACGGATGACGATTCGCTGTTTACTGCTTGCTCGTGGGCCAATGTGAGGCCATTCTCAGGTCGATCCTGGCTGTACGCTACTGCATGTTTCCTTAAATCCTATTCGATTTAAGGAAAAAACATGCAGCAATTCAAAGTGCGACAGCGACCTTTGCGCGTCTAATAAGACGCGCGGCGCTGTATGGCGAGAGGTCAGGCCCTGCGGCGCTTGATTTCGACCTCGGCAACATGGCGGAGGCCGAGAGCTCTCTGCGTTGGAGCAGGACGTTTGCGCCCAGTACGGGCTCTTTGAAGTACGTCTTGTGCTGCCTCTTCTTCATTGGTCCTTCGGGCGAGGAGGTTGACCATGTCTGCACATTATCTGGATCATCCGTTACAACCGGGCGACCAGGCTCCGAACTTTGTGCTGGATGCGATCTCACGCGAGGGGAAGATCGCACTTGATGATTTTCGCGGCCGTCGCCCGTTGTTGGTCGGTTTGTTTCGAGGCCTGCTGTGTCCGTTCTGCCGACGCCATGTCGCGGCGATGGCACAGTTCAACACGGCTCTGCGCGAAAAAGGCGTCGAATCTCTGGCGGTGGTCAACACCCCGGTCGAGCGCGCGCGACTCTATTTCCGCTATCATCCGATACCCGGTCTTCTTGCTGCATCGGACCCGGAGCGAGCTTCACACCGCGCCTTCGGCTTACCCCTCCTCGAGTTTACGGAGAATGAGACCGACTGGCCACGCAAGGTTGGAATGGACGTGGTCATGACGATGCGGGTCGATCGGCCGGGTGAATTGCCTGAACCGATGGATCCGGCGACCGCGGGCGACCTTCTCAGCGAGAAGGATGGGTACGAAATCACAGAAGCCGATCAGCAGGTGAGGGTACCCGGCCATATGCAACTCATTGGCCAGTTCCTGCTCGATCGAGAAGGTGTGGTGCGTTGGAGCTTCACGGAAGTTGATGGCCAGGGCCAAAATATGTGCCGGGCGCTGAATCCCGAAGAATTGATGTCGGCAGTTTCACAAGTCGCACATTGACAGCGAAAAACGCGCCAGACCGCCGCGTTGGATTCTGTGGGTAGAGACATTCGCCGGCGCGCAATCGTCCGGGATCGCTCCACTGCATGTTTCCTAAAATCGTTTTCGATGTAAGGATAAAAACATGCAGCCATTCAAAGTGCTACAGCGACCTTTGCGCGTCTAACAAGACGCGCGGCGCTGTAGCTCTGGAGCGCGGTCAGGCAAACATCTGGTGCTCCGCGGTCACCAGCTCCTGCAGGAAGGCCGCCACGGTGCGCACGCGCACCAGGTCGCGGGCGCTTTCGTGGTAGGTGGTCCAGTAGGCACGCCGGATTGTGGTTTCAGGCAGGATGCGCTCGAGTTCCGGCGTGTGCCGGGCGATGTAGTTGTGCAGGATGCCGATGCCGGCGCTGGAGCGCACCGCCTCCGTCTGCCCGGTGGCGCTCGAGATTTCGAAGGCGGCATCCCAGCTGCGCATGATCTCGGCCGAAAAATTCAGCGACGGCGTGAAGATCAGGTCCTCGACATAGCCGATGCGGCGATGGTGCTTGAGGTCGTCGATCGTTTGCGGCGTGCCGTGCTGCGCAAGATAGGTCGAGGAGGCGTAGAGACCGAGCGTGTAGTCGGTAAGCTTCGATGAGACCAGGCGTCCCTGTTCCGGCCTTTCGATGGTGATGGCGATATCGGCTTCACGCTGCGACAGCGAGAAGGAGCGGGGCACCGGCACGAGCTGCAGCTTCAGTTCCGGATAGCGCGCCGTCAGCCGCCCGAGGCGCGGCGCGAGGAAGGAGACACCAAATCCATCCGGCGCGCCGATGCGTACGGTCCCGGCGATCGCCGTGTCGATGCGGCCGATCTGCGACTGTGCTGCCAGCATCTCCGTTTCCATGCGTTCGGCCGCCGCCAGGAAGATCTCGCCTTCGGCCGTCAGTTCGCAGCCGTTCGGCCTGCGCACCAGGAGACGGGTCTTCAGCGTTTCCTCAAGCGAGGTCACCCGCCGGCTGAGCGTGGCATGGTTGAGGCCGAGCCGCTTGGAGGCGGCAAGGATCTGCCCGGTGCGCGCGACCGCCAGAAACATTCTCACGTCGTCCCAATTCATGTTTCTGATCCCTATGGACTTCAATTTGCGCACAACGGTTGCTGAATATCGGAAATTGCTTTGTTCAAATCGTAGTGCGATCATGCCGCCACAATCAAGATCAGGAGGAGACATCCATGTACGAACTCGGTCATTTCATCGATGGCAAGCGCGTCGCCGGCACCAGCGGGCGCACGAGCAACATCTTCAACCCGGCAACGGGCGAAGTGCAGGGCACCGTGGCGCTGGCAAGCGACGCGGAACTCGGCGCTGCCGTCGCCAGCGCCAAGGCCGCGCAGCCGAAGTGGGCAGCCACCAACCCGCAGCGCCGCGCCCGCGTGTTCATGAAGTTCGTCGAACTTCTCAACACCCACATGAACGAGCTGGCCGAGATCCTCTCGCGCGAGCACGGCAAGACGATTGAAGACGCCAAGGGCGATCTCGTGCGCGGCCTGGAAGTCTGCGAATTCGTCATCGGCATTCCGCATCTGCAGAAGAGCGAGTTCACCGAAGGTGCCGGCCCCGGCATCGACATGTACTCGATCCGCCAGGCCGTCGGCATCGGCGCCGGCATCACGCCGTTCAACTTCCCCGCCATGATCCCGATGTGGATGTTCGCCCCGGCGATCGCCTGCGGCAACGCCTTCATCCTGAAGCCGTCCGAGCGTGATCCGTCCGTGCCGGTCCGCCTGGCCGAACTGATGATCGAGGCAGGTCTGCCGGCCGGCATCCTCAACGTCGTCAATGGCGACAAGGGCGCGGTCGACGCGATCCTCACCAACCCCGACATTTCGGCCGTATCCTTCGTCGGCTCGACCCCGATCGCCCGCTACGTCTACGGCACGGCTGCCATGAACGGCAAGCGCGCCCAGTGCTTCGGCGGCGCCAAGAACCACATGATCATCATGCCGGACGCCGATTTGGACCAGGCCGCCAACGCGCTGATGGGCGCCGGCTACGGCTCGGCCGGCGAGCGCTGCATGGCTATCTCGGTTGCCGTTCCCGTTGGCGAGGACACTGCCAACCGCCTGATCGCCAAGCTGACGCCGATGGTCGAAAGCCTGCGCATCGGCCCCTATACCGACGAGAAGGCCGACATGGGCCCGGTTGTCACCAAGGAAGCGGAGAAGCGCATCAGAAGCCTGATCGACAGCGGCCTCGAGCAGGGTGCGAAACTCGTGGTCGACGGCCGCGACTTCAAGCTCCAGGGCTATGAGGACGGCTACTTCGTCGGCGGTTGCCTGTTCGACCACGTCACCCCGGATATGGATATCTACAAGACCGAAATCTTCGGACCGGTCCTTTCGGTTGTTCGCGCCAAGAACTACGAGGAAGCCCTCGACCTGCCGATGAAGCACGAATACGGCAATGGCGTCGCGATCTATACCCGCGATGGCGATGCTGCCCGTGACTTCGCCTCGCGCATCAACATCGGCATGGTCGGCGTCAACGTTCCGATCCCGGTTCCGCTCGCCTACCACTCCTTCGGCGGCTGGAAGTCCTCGTCCTTCGGCGACCTCAACCAGCACGGCACGGACTCGATCAAGTTCTGGACCAAGACCAAGACGATCACTGAGCGTTGGCCGTCAGGCATCAAGGACGGTGCCGAGTTCGTCATGCCGACGATGAAGTAATGACGGGATAAAGATCCTCCCGCCTCCAGGGCCTCCTTCGGGAGGCCCTTTTTTGTTGCGTGCCCGAGGCCTCCTTCGAGAGGCCTTTTTTTGCATGCCGGGGCCCCTTCGAAAGACCCTTTTCTGTTGCATGTCATGTTGCACTGCAACTAATTTGATATGCCCGAGGCGGCGGAAAATTGATTCGCGCCTTGGTCGAATATTGCAGGCATTTCGACCGTTCATTTGCATGGAAGGCTCATCCGGGGGATAGCCACAGTTCGCTGGGTTCACAATTGACGTCAATCTGTCGCAACGCGGCGCCTGTGTGATGGCGGGCTGCCGCAAGCTGATTTCATTGAGAGAGGTTTTATCATGGTCGTGGCCGAAACGGCGTCGATGCAAGGGACGTTGACGCAGAGGGTACCGGACAATTTCCACCGTCTGTCGTTTACCGGTAGCGGAAAAGAGTATTTTGGCATCTGGATCGTCAACGTGCTGCTGACGATCATCACGCTCGGCATCTATTCCGCCTGGGCGAAGGTCCGCCGCAACCGCTATTTCTACGGTAACACGGTGCTTCTCGGGCGCGCCTTCGAATATCACGCAAAGGGTAAGCAGATCCTGATCGGTCGGGTGATCGTTTTCGCTTACCTGATCTTCTACAACGTCATGCTGAACGTCGTGCCGATCGCCGGCATCATTCTTGCCCTGTTGCTGGTGGCCTTCGTGCCATGGCTGGTCGTCAGGGGCCTGCGCTTCAGTGCCCGCGTGACCAGCTATCGCAATGTGCGGTTCGATTTCGTCGGCGGCGTCGGCGGTGCGTTTCTCGCCTTCATCGTCGGTCCGGTTATTTCGGTCCTCACACTTGGCATCCTGGTGCCGCTCGCCAGCCGCTGGTCCTATCGCTACATCGGCAGCAACCTGCGTTATGGGCAACGGGCATTCGCGACCGATCCTTCCGTCGGTGCGATCTACAAGTCGTGGTTCCTGTCGGCGGCCATCATCGTCGCTGGCCTGCTGATCATTGCCTTTATTGGTTTCCTCAATCTGGCCGTGATCATGTCGTTGTTCGACGGCTCCATTGAGGCAACGCTGGGAATGCACGTTTCGATGATTGCCTTGTTCGTCATCGCCTACATTGCATTCCTCTCGATCTTCGGGGTCGCGGCGCTGTTCTACCGTGCCGGCGTGCGCAACGTCGCCTGGTCGGCAACGACCTTCGACGGCAAGCATCAGTTGACGAGCGACCTGTCGCGGGGCCGTTACGCCTGGATCGCGATTACCAACATGATCGTCACCATCTTCACGCTGGGCCTTATGCGTCCCTGGGCAGCCGTGCGCATGGCGCGTTATGTCAATGAACACACGGGCGTCCATTTCGAAGGCAATGTCGGCGAGATGTTCGACCGGATCGCCCAGGAAGGTTCGGCCGTCGGTTCGGAGTTCATGGACTTCGAAGGGTTCGACTTTGGCTTCTAACGGCACGGAGATTGCTGTTGGCGAGTGGCATCCGGCCGGTTCCAGCCGGTCGGTGCCCTCGCGGCTGATCGAAGATGGCGGTGGCCTCAAGGCTTTGGATGAGGCCGGCGCCGAACTTGCAGGTGGAGCACTTGCTGCCGTCGATATTTCTGCGCGCGTCGGCGCCATTCCGCGTCGCATCGAGTTTCCCGATGGTTCTCTGTTCGAGACGACCGACAACGACGCCGTCGATCGTTTCCTGAAACGCAAGGGAAAAACCAATCTCGTCCACGAATGGGAGCGTTTTCACCCGCGCCTGATCGCGGTCGTCCTGGCGACCGTGCTCAGCGGCGTGGCCATCTATCGTTATGCCGTACCGGCGCTGGTCGAAATCGCCGTGCTGGTGACGCCGCCGATCGTGCCGAAGATCATGTCGGCAAGCACCATGGAGACGATGGATCGCACGCTGCTCGACACGTCGGCGCTTGCAATTGAGCGCCAGGACAAGATCCGTGAGGGGTTCAACGCGATCGCACGGCTGTCCGATCGCGGCGAGGGTGGCTACACCCTCAACTTCCGCATGGGCGGGACCATCGGCCCGAATGCTTTCGCGCTGCCCGACGGCACGCTGATCGTTACCGATGAGCTGATCGAGCTTGCCGGCGACGATACCGAAATGATCGTCGGCGTGCTGGCGCACGAGATCGGTCATGTCGAACTCGAGCATAGCCTGCGCCAGATCTACCGCGCCGCGGGCGTCGCTGGGCTGGTCATGATGATCGGTGGCGACATCGGCTCCGGTGCTGAGGACATTCTGGTGCAGGGTGCCGGTCTCCTTACGCTCTCCTTTTCGCGTAGCGCGGAAGCGGCAGCAGATCGGCATTCGGTGGAACTGATGCTGAAAGCCAGGCGGGATCCGACGGCAATCGCACGGTTCTTCGACCTGCTCGAAAAGGAGCTTGGCGACAGTTCCGACACCAGCATCCTTGCGACCCATCCCGGCACACCGGAACGGCGCAAGGCGATCCTCGATTATGCCGGCGAACTGAGGGCGCAGGCTCAGTAGCCCTCTGGTCCGTCGAGCGGCTTCCCCACACAAGGCGCGACGCTGTCATCAAAACGAAAACAGCGGGCACACGGCCCGCTGTTTCCAATTCACGCGATGGCTACAGCGCCGCGCGTCTTAATTTGACGCGCAAAGGTCGCTGTAGCACTTTGAATTGCTGCATGTTTTGATCCTTAAATCGAATGGGATTTAAGGAAACATGCAGTAGGATCAGTCCTGCGGGCCGTCGTTGTAGCCGACCTTGTCGACCAGTTCCGATGCCTTCTTGCGGTTGGCTGCAATGTCGGCCAACGGCAGTTCGTCGGGCTTGATCGTGCCGAACGACTTGACCACGTCGGAGGGCTCGGCACCCGGCAGCACCGGATATTCGTATACCTGCTCGGCGTAGATCTTCTGCGCTTCGCCTTCCGACAGGAATTCCATCAGCTTCAACGCATTGTCCTTGTTCGGGGCGTTCTTGGCGAGTGCCATGCCCGAAATGTTCACATGCGTGCCGCGGTCCTTGGCGTTCGGGAAGAGCACCTTGATAGCCGCCGCCCATTCCTTCTGTTCCGGCTCCTTCTCGTTGGTCAGCATCAGACCGACATAGTAGGTGTTGCCAAGCGCCAGATCGCATTCGCCGGCAAGGATCGCCTTTGCCTGGTCGCGGTCGCCGCCATCGGGCTTCTTCGCCAGATTGTTCTTCAGGCCAGTCAGCCACTTCTCGGTCTCGGCTTCGCCGTTGTGGGCGATCATCGAGGCGAACAGGCCGATATTGTAGGAGTGCTGGCCATCACGGGTGCAGATCTTGCCCTTCCACTTGGGATCGGCGAGTTCCTCATAGGTGATGTCGTTTTCGGCGACGCGGTCCTTGGAGGCGTAGACAACGCGTCCGCGGGTCGTCAGGCCGAACCAGTTGCCATCGGGGTCGCGGAAGTGCGCCGGGATGTCCTTGTTGATCGTCTCGTTGGCGACCGGCTGCGTCACGCCCGCATCCTTGGCTTCAGTGAGGCGGCTGATGTCGACGGTGAGGATCACGTCCGCAGGCGAGTTGGCGCCTTCGGCCTGGATGCGCTCGACGAGGCCCTTGTCGAGGAAGAGCACGTTCGTCGTGATGCCGGTTTCCTTGGTAAAGGCATCAAGCAATGGCTTGATCAGATCGGGCTGACGATAGGAATAGATGTTGACCTCGCCATCGGCCCAGGCAGCAGTGGACGCGAACAGGCTGGCGGTGAGGGACAATACGCCCATTGCAGCTCTTGAAACGGACATGGTTTCCTCCATTTTTTTGGTTTGAGCTAAGTTAACAAAATCGCTCATCTTTTTGATCGGCAGCCACCAAACAGTCAACTGGGAAACCGTTAACGATCAAGCAGATGTGACTTTTTTGGTATTTTGGAATTGTTCCAAACTACGATCCGTCCTATATGAAGGTTTGATAAACCTCTCGATTTCGGAGTGAATGATGCGACTGACGAAACAAACGAACTACGCGGTTCGCATGTTGATGTACTGCGCTGCAAACGGCGAGAAGCTCAGCCGCATTCCTGAAATCGCCAGGGCCTATGGCGTCTCAGAGCTGTTTCTGTTCAAGATTCTCCAGCCGCTGACCCGCGCTGGCCTGGTCGAGACTGTTCGTGGCCGCAACGGCGGCGTACGGCTGCCGAGGCCCGCTTCCGCAATCACCCTGTTCGACGTGGTCAAGGTCACGGAAGACAGCTTCGCGATGGCCGAGTGCTTCGAAGCCGGTGAAATCGATTGCCCGCTGGTTGACAGCTGCGGCCTCAATACCGCTCTGCGCAAGGCTTTGAACGCTTTCTTCGAGGTGCTTCAGGGCTACACCATCGACGATCTGGTCAAGGCGCGTCCCCAGATCAACTTCCTGCTCGGCCTGGAAGAGACCAAGCGTCCGCAGGCCCCGCAGACGACTGCGGCCTGATCCGACGTTTGCGGCGCCGCGTATCAGTCATGACCTCGGCGCCGTAGCTCTACCGCTCATGATTTAGCCGCTCAAAGCGGCCGCCGGCCGCCCCTTCAGTTCGGTGCCAGATATTCCCTCAGGATGAACTCTATTGCCGTCGGATCGATCTCGGACTTGTCGATCCGGAAATCCGCGCCGTACTCTTCCAGACTCTGGAAATAGGGCTCGACGAGCGACCCCGAGATCACGCCGATCGGGCCGATGAAGCCCTGGTACCGGAGTGCCGGCACGGTTTCGCGAAAGTCGCGCTGCGGCTGAAGGCGATTGTCCATCAACACCATCGACACCGGTTTGCCCGAACGAAGGAATTCGAGGGCGCTTTCGATCGTCTGGCAATAATGCAGTTCGATCTCGATGGTGCTGACCTTCTTGATCAGCCCGCGCAGAATGAGGTTCTCCGCAGGGTCGTCGTCAACGAGCAGGATATGGGCTTTTTGTGTCATGATCGTCCAAGTACCTGAGTGACCGGGAGCCATTCTGCTGCGCGCGCCTGTCATCGGCAAGCGGGTGGGGTGGCGAGTTTGCATCGTTTCTGCGGCGCCTGCTGTCAGCGGGGCCGCCTTGCGACGCCGCCAGGTTCAGATCGCCCCGTCGATCGGCTTCACTGAATGATCTGTTCGCGTATCGCCTTCGCCACCATTTGGGTCCGATTGACGACATCCAGCTTCTTCAGGATTGTCGCCGTATGCGAATTCACGGTGTGTTCGGACACCGATACGATCAGCGCGATCTCGCTTGCCGTCTTGCCATGGGAGATCCACTTGAGGATCTCCGTCTCGCGCGGCGTCAGGCCCATGCCGGCCTTGTTGGAAAGCGCGATGCGATAGAAATAGTCGAAGGCGCAGACGGCGTCATAGGTCAGCTCGAAATGCTCGGAGCGGCCGATGTCGTTGCCGTCGCCCAGAAACAGGACGGCGTATCGCGCGCCGGTCGCTGCCGCGTGCACCGGCACGCTCAAGAGCAGCTCGAAGCCGAGCTGGACCAGCAGGTTCTGGCCATTGGCGCAGCCGCGATCGCCTGACCTCCAGACGGAGGAAATGATCGATGTGTGCAGGGTTTTGTAGAAAAGCGAATCGCCGAAGCGGTGGCGCTTGTCGTATTCTTCCGCGAGGCCCGACGGAAGATCGTGCAGGACGAGCCGGGTGGACAACATGCAGGCGTCGTTCTCGTTGCCGAGCTGCAGAATGCCGAAATGGTTGAAGCCGAACCGCAATGCCATCGTGTGAAAGATGCGGAAGAAGTCGACGCGGTTGAGCGCTTTCTCCAGATCGTCGCGGAGATCGTAACGCCTGTGATTTTCCAGCAAACGTGCCACGCGTGCGCTACCCTTTTGTCGCGAGGCGGCAGTCTACTCGCAAGGCCGGCTCAATCAACGGCATGAAGCCGGTGACGAAATTGCGGATCGGCATCATCATGGTCGTCTCGCGGTCGCGTCGCCGCGATGTTGAAAGCGCCGAGTGGCGGATGCCGCCCCCTCCCAAGGACGTTTTGGCACGTCGATTGTCTCCCCCGAGATTTTGTCCAGGTTCTATTGCACGATCACATAGGGGATTTCTACCCAACTATCTTGGGATTGACCGTTTCTTGCGATTTTCGTCGAATCGCCGATCGCCCGGCCGGAGCGACACACGCAAGGCGGGTGCACGATGGATGCGGTCGGCACATGTGACCTGCTCCACACTCCCGCCTGTCACCGTCGCACTTCGGTCACGCCGTCACCGATAAGCCGGATCGGGATGTTGCACGCCGGCCGAGCAGCGGCCGAAAAAGCCCCTGGAAATGTCAGGGTATTCTAAAACAGTGGACAGATTTCCGGCTCCGCCATAGGAGGAATTTTTCGCATAGACAAATTTGTTTGGCGACTTATTGCAATGCGACGCCAAATGTCGTTCCATCCGGCCTTGACCGGGGGCAAACGTCATTCCGCGTCAGGAAAATACGAGAACAAGAACAAATCTGGGAAGCAAAGCTCATGAAAAAGCTCACTACACTCTTCGCAGCGACGGCGCTTGCCACGCTGATGGCCGGCTCCGCCTGGTCGAAAACGTTCGTTTACTGCTCGGAAGGTTCGCCTGAGGGTTTTGATCCGGGCCTCTACACCGCCGGCACGACGTTCGACGCAGCGGCGCACACGGTCTACAACCGCCTGCTCGAGTTCAAGAAGGGCACGACCGAAACCGAGCCGGGCCTCGCTGAGAGCTGGACCATTTCCGATGACGGCCTTGAATACACGTTCAAGCTGCGTCCGGGCGTGAAGTTCCAGACGACGGAGTTCTTCACTCCCACTCGCGAGCTGAACGCCGACGACGTCGTGTTCTCGTATGAGCGCCAGCTCAAGGCCGACAATCCCTGGAACAAATACGTGACCGGCGCTTCGTGGGAATACGCAGCCGGCATGGGCTTCCCGGAAGTCATCAAGTCGGTCGAGAAGGTCGATGACCTGACGGTCAAGTTCACCCTGACGCGCAAGGAAGCACCGTTCCTCGCCAACATCGCCATGCCGTTCGCTTCGATCCTGTCGAAGGAATATGCCGACAAGCTGCAGGCCGAAGGCAAGATGAACCAGATGAACCAGATGCCGCTCGGCACCGGTCCGTTCGCGTTCGTCGCCTACCAGCAGGATGCCGTCATCCGCTACAAGGCAAACCCCGACTACTGGGGTGGCAAGCAGAAGATCGACGACCTCGTCTTCGCGATCACCACCGACGCTTCGGTTCGCTTCCAGAAGCTGCAGGCCGGCGAATGCCACCTGATGCCGTACCCGAACTCGGCCGACGTACAGGCCATGAAGGCCGATCCGAACCTGAAGGTCATGGAACAGGCCGGTCTGAACGTTGCTTACCTCGCCTACAACACGACGCAGGCTCCGTTCGACAAGCCGGAAGTCCGCAAGGCGCTGAACAAGGCGATCAACAAGCAGGCGATCGTCGATGCCGTATTCCAGGGCGCTGCCCAGCCGGCAACGAACCCGATCCCGCCGACGATGTGGTCGTACAACGACACGCTCCAGGACGACACCTACGATCTCGACGCAGCCAAGAAGATGCTCGAAGACGCAGGCGTCAAGGATCTGTCGATGAAGCTGTGGGCGATGCCGGTTTCGCGCCCGTACATGCTCAACGCCCGCCGCGCTGCCGAATTGATGCAGGCTGACTTCGCCAAGATCGGTGTCAAGGTCGAGATCGTGTCCTACGAATGGGCCGAATACCTCGACAAGTCGAAGGCAAAGGACCGTGACGGTGCCGTCATCCTCGGCTGGACCGGCGACAACGGCGACCCGGACAACTTCCTCGACACCCTTCTCGGCTGCAACGCTGTCGGCGGCAACAACCGCGCTCAGTGGTGCAACCAGGAATTCGACACCCTGGTCAAGAAGGCCAAGGAAACGTCCGACCTGGCAGAGCGCACCAAGCTCTACGAAGAGGCGCAGGTCGTCTTCAAGCGCGAAGCGCCCTGGGCAACGCTCGACCACTCGCTGTCGGTCGTTCCGATGCGCAAGAATGTCGAAGGTTTCGTCCAGAGCCCACTCGGCGATTTTGCCTTCGACGGCGTGGATATTGTCGAGTAAGCTAATGAACTGATCCGAAAGGGGGCGTTTGCCACGGGCAAACGCCCCTCTTTGCATCTACTACAGTGGCGCGCGTCCTGTCAGACGCGCAAAGGTCGCTGTAGCAATTTGAGTTGCTGCATGTTTTTGCCCTCGAATCCGAAGGGTTCAAGGAAACATGCAGTGGTGCCAGCGCCGGGAGACAACGGCGCGGCAACGTGGCGCGGGGTAAAACATGTTTCGATTTCTCTTGGGGCGTTTGGCGGTCCTGATCCCGACTTTCATCGGGGTCTCCATCATTGCCTTCTCCTTCATTCGCATGCTTCCGGGCGATCCTGTCGCCCTGCTTTCGGGCGAGCGTGTCATGTCGCCGGAGCGGCATGCGGAAATTTCACACGCGCTCGGTTTCGACCGGCCGATCGTGATCCAATACTTCGATTATCTCTTGGGCGTCGTCCAGGGCGACTTCGGCACGTCGATCGTGACGAAGAAGCCGGTGATCGACCAGTTCTTCGAACTGTTCCCGGCGACGCTGGAGCTTTCGCTCTGCGCGATCATCTTCGCGATCGTGCTCGGCATTCCCGCCGGCGTCATCGCGGCGATCAAGCGCGGCTCCTTCGTCGACCAGACGATCATGGGCACCGCACTCGTCGGTTTCTCCATGCCGATCTTCTGGTGGGGCCTGCTGTTGATCATGCTGGTCTCCGGCATCCTGCAGTGGACGCCGGTTTCGGGCCGCATCTCGCTGATGTACTTCTTCCCGCCGGTTACAGGCTTCATGCTGATCGACTCGTTGTTGTCGGGGCAGGCGGGTGCGTTCAAGTCTGCGGTGAGCCATCTCATCCTGCCGACGATCGTGCTTGGCACCATCCCGCTGGCGGTGATTGCGCGCCAGACCCGATCGGCGATGCTTGAAGTGCTTTCGGAAGACTATGTGCGCACGGCGCGCGCCAAGGGCCTCTCGACCTTCCGTGTCGTCGGTGTCCACGCGCTTCGAAACGCGATGATCCCGGTCATCACGACGATCGGCCTGCAGGTGGGCGTCATGCTCGCCGGCGCGATCCTGACCGAGACGATCTTCTCCTGGCCGGGCATCGGCAAGTGGATGGTCGATTCCGTCTTCCGGCGCGACTACGCCGTCATTCAGGGTGGCCTCTTGGTCATTGCTGGCATCATCATGCTGGTGAACCTTGCCGTCGACCTGCTCTACGGTCTCATCAACCCCCGCATCCGGCACTAAGGAGGGCGATATGTCTCAAGCTGCTGCAACGAGCGCCGTTTCGACAGATCCGTCCCGCCGGGCGCGACTGGCCGAATTCTGGTACTATTTCTCCGAGAACCGCGGTGCCGTCATCGGCCTTGTGTTCTTCCTGTTCCTCGTCCTGCTCGCGATCTTCGCGCCGATCATCGCGCCGCATGACCCGACCGCCCAGTACCGCGATGCGGTGCTGATCCCGCCAGTGTGGCAGGAAGGCGGCCGTGCCGAATTCCTGCTCGGGACCGACGCCGTTGGTCGCGACATGCTCTCGCGCCTGATCTACGGCACCCAGTTCTCGCTGTTCGTCGGCGTCATCGTCACCACGCTCTCGCTGGTCGGCGGTATTTTCGTCGGCGTGATCGCGGGTTACTTCCGTGGATGGGTCGATACCGTCATCATGCGTGTGATGGACATCATCCTGGCCTTCCCGTCGCTGCTGCTGGCCCTCGTGCTGGTCGCCGTTCTCGGACCGGGCCTGACCAATGCGATGATCGCCATCGCACTGGTCTTCCAGCCGCACTTCGTGCGCCTGACGCGTGCTGCCGTCATGAGCGAGAAGAGCCGTGACTACGTCATTGCCGCGAAGGTGGCGGGTGCCGGCCACGGCCGCCTGATGTTCAAGACGATCCTGCCGAACTGCATGGCGCCGCTGATCGTCCAGGCGACCCTGTCGTTCTCGAGCGCGATCCTCGACGCCGCCGCTCTCGGCTTCCTCGGTATGGGTGCACAGCCTCCGACACCGGAGTGGGGCACGATGCTCGCCGAAGCGCGTGAGTTCATCCAGAGCAAGTGGTGGGTAGTGACGCTTCCGGGCGTTGCAATTTTGGTCACGGTGCTGGCGATCAACCTGATGGGTGACGGCCTGCGCGATGCTCTCGATCCCAAGCTGAAGAGGTCCTGATCATGGCGCTTCTCGAAATTGAAAACCTGGTCGTCGAATTCCAGACGGCCACCGGTCCCTTCCGCGCCGTCGACGGCGTGTCGATGAAGGTTCATGAAAAGGAAGTGCTGGCGATCGTCGGCGAGTCCGGCTCGGGCAAATCCGTGTCTATGTTGGCGGCCATGGGTCTCCTGCCCTGGACGGCCAACGTTACGGCCGACAAGCTGACGTTCAACGGACGCGACCTGCTCGGCATGTCGTCGTCCGAGCGCAAGAAGATCATCGGCAAGGATATCTCGATGATCTTCCAGGAGCCGGTCGCAAGCCTCAATCCGTGCTTCACGGTCGGCTTCCAGATCGAGGAAGTGCTGCGCATTCACCTCGGTCTCGACAAGGCTCAGCGGCGCAAGCGCGCCATCGAACTGTTCGAGGCGGTCGGCATTCCCGATCCGGCCGAACGGCTTGGGCACTATCCTCACCAGATGTCGGGCGGTCAGTGCCAGCGCGTGATGATCGCGATTGCCATTGCCTGCAACCCGAAGCTCTTGATCGCCGACGAGCCGACGACCGCGCTCGACGTGACGATCCAGAAGCAGATCCTCGACCTCCTGATGCGGCTTCAGGCCGAGCATGGCATGGGCCTGATCATGATCACGCACAATATGGGCGTGGTCGCCGAGACGGCCGACCGCGTCGTCGTGCAGTACAAGGGTCGCAAGATGGAAGAAGCCGACGTCCTGTCGCTGTTCGAATCGCCGAAGAGTAACTACACGCGCGCGCTTCTGGCAGCCCTGCCGGACAATGCGACCGGTGACCGGCTGCCGACCATCTCCGAACTTTTCGTCGATGAGCCGAGCCTTCAAGGAGCCGCCCGATGACCGTCGTTCTCGAAGCGCGCAATCTGGTGCGCGACTACCATATCCCCGGCGGCCTGATAAAAAAGGCCAAGACCGTGCATGCGCTCAAGGGCGTGAGCTTCTCGGTCGAACAGGGCAAGACGCTGGCGATCGTCGGCGAAAGCGGCTGCGGCAAGTCAACGCTTGGCCGCATCCTGACGCTGATCGATCCGGCGACATCAGGCGACCTGCTGATCGATGGCAACAAGATCGACATCACCAAGGGTGACCTGACGCCGGAGATGCGCCGCAAGGTGCAGATCGTCTTCCAGAACCCCTATGGCTCGCTCAACCCGCGCCAGAAGATCGGCGACATCCTCACCGAACCGCTGATCATCAACACCAAGACGCCCGCCGACGAACGTCGCGAGCGAGCGATGGCGATGCTGAAGAAGGTCGGTCTCGACGAGCGGCACTACAATCGTTACCCGCACATGTTCTCCGGCGGCCAGCGCCAGCGTATCGCCATTGCGCGCGCGCTGATGCTCAACCCGAAGCTTCTGGTGCTGGACGAGCCGGTCTCGGCGCTCGACCTGTCGGTTCAGGCGCAAGTGCTGAACCTGCTCGCGGACCTGCAGGACGAGTTCCAACTGACCTACGTCTTCATCAGCCACGACCTCTCGGTGGTGCGCTATATCGCCGACGACGTGATGGTGATGTATTTCGGTGAGGCCGTCGAATACGGCAGCCGCGACGAAGTCTTCGCTGATCCCAAGCACAGCTACACCAAGACGCTGTTTGCCGCGACGCCGCGCGCCGACGTTGCCAGCATCAAGGCACGGCTCGCCAAGAAACAGGCGGCCTGAGCCTTTCGGCGCCGTGTAACAAGTGCATTTCCAGGAAAAGTGCGGAGCGGTTTTCCGTCCGGAAGTGCGTAGGAGATGGAGCGTTTCCATGACTCTATCTAAAGTGGAAGCGCTCTAATAGGAGGCCGGGGAAAGAACGCCCCGGCTTCTTGGCCTTGCCGGGCCGATGGTGTAGAGCTTTCGCGCCGCCATTCACTTCTCGCCTTCCGGCGGCGGGCAGCCGCTTTTCGGTCGAACCATCAGCGTTCGACCCAACTTCAGGAACACGATCATGGAAATCAAGCGTTTCGAAACCGGCCCCCGGATGAGCCAGGCCGTGGTTTACAACAACACCGTCTACCTCGCCGGCCAGGTCGGCAATGCCGGTGACGATGTCGTGACCCAGACGAAGCAGGCGCTTGCCGAAGTCGACCGTCTTCTGGCGCTCGCCGGCACCGACAAGACCCGCATTCTCTCGGCCACCATCTGGCTCGCGGACATGGCCGACTTCCCGAAGATGAACTCGGTCTGGGACGCCTGGGCACCGCAGGGCAACACCCCGGCACGCGCCACCGGCGAAGCCAAGCTTGCAACGCCGGAATACCTCGTCGAAGTAATCGTCGTCGCGGCCGCTGCCTAAAGCATCTCTCGCAAAAATTGCGCGGCGCTGTTACGGTTCCGTCTAAACCGGAAACGCTTTAAGGCGCTTGGCGAAGCCGAGAAGGCTTTGCGTGATGTTATCTTTCCGCCGCCGTGCCCGACGCACGGCGGCGTTTTCTTTTGTCGCGACCGCCCCACCTGCGGCTCCCAGGCAGGAACCATTCGCCAGTCCGCACGTTTACCTGTGGTTCCATAAAAAAACGGGAGGGCTGTCGATGCTCTACTGGCTACCGCGGGTCTGCGTGGTTGCTTTTGCAGGTCTGTTGATCGGTTTTGGGTTCATCCCGCATACAGCCGTCGGCGTGGCGCACACATTGCTCATCATCGTCCTCGGCCTGGGGCTTCTGTCGCTGACCCTGCATGTGTTTCCGCCTGAACGGCACTGAGTGATCCGGTCCGCAATTCAAAGTGCTACAGCGACCTTTGCGCGTCTAATAAGACGCGCGGCGCTGTAGAGCGTTTCCAGTTTGGACGGAGCCGCAGACGCACTCTATCTCTTTCCTTTTACGTATTTCCTGACGGAAAACCGTTTCGCACTTTTCCTGGAAAATGCTCTAGGCGTGACGCATGACAAACAACGGCGAGGGACGGCATTGGACACATCCGGGCACACGGCTGCTTACTACAAGCTGAAGCGCATCGCCGAGGAGGAAAAGGCCTCGGTCGAGGCGGCACTTCCCGCCGAGCCGAAGCGGGACGGCATCGACCTGATGGTGGCCTGGAGCATCATCGGCCTCTTCGTGATCGCCGGCTCAGCCGCCGTCTACTCGATGGAAACGATCCTGATGCCGATCACGCTCGCCGTCGTCGTCGGCATCGTGCTCGGACGCGCGGCCGACAGCCTGGCAAAGTTCGGCCTGCCGCCGATCATGGGTGGGCTGCTGCTGGCACTGTTCTTCGTGCTTGGGCTCGCCTCGGTGGTCAGCGCCCTGCTCGGACCAATGACGGACTTGGCGCAAAAGGCACCGGCCCTGGCGGAGGGGGTCGTCGAACGTGTGTTACCCTTCATCGAGCGTTTCGAATGGCTGCGCCTGGCGGTGGCGCGAGGAACCGGCAACGGAGCCCTTGCCGACACCGTCATGAAGAACGCTGGTCCGGTTCTCGGCGTTGTCGCCGCCGGGCTGACGCCGGCCCTGGTCCAGACGCTGATTTTCCTTGCAGCACTCGGGCTCTTCCTGCTAGGTCGCCTGCATCTGCGCAGGACCATCATCCTTGCCTTCAACAGCCGGGAGCGACGTCTGAGCACGATCCGGATCATGAACGCGATCGAAACCGCACTGGCGCAGTATTTTTCGATCGCGAGCCTAATCTATCTGGCGCTCGGCGTCGTCACCATGCTCATCGCGCTGGTCGGCGGCCTGGCCATGCCACCGCTCTGGGGGTTGTTTGCCTTCGTCTCCAGCTTCATACCCTATCTCGGCGTGACCATGATGACGCTGGCCCTGCTCGTCGGCGGGCTGATGACGCACGAAGCCATCCTCCTGGCGCTGGCGCCGGCGGCCGTCTTTTTCGTCGTGCATCTGGTCATGGAAAATCTGGTGATCCCGTCGATCCTGGGCAACAGGCTCGAAGTCAACCCGTTCCTCGTCTTCGTCGCCATCATCTTCTGGACATGGATGTGGGGCGCGGTCGGCGCGATGCTGGCGCTGCCGTTGTCGCTGATCGCCATGACGATCTTCGAGGAGGTGCGCGAGCAGCAGCCGGAACGGCAGCTGCCGGCCTAAGGCGTGTGCGCTTATCCGCGTGTCGAGCGGGCGTGTTCGTCGAAGAACAGGGCCTGGCTGATCAGCGCCTTGACCATGTCCGGGTTGAACGGCTTGGTCACGAGGAAGGCGGGCTCCGGCCGCTTGCCTGTCAGCAGCCGCTCGGGGAAGGCGGTGATGAAGATCACCGGTACCGCCGCATCCTTCAGGATCTCGTTGACCGCGTCGATACCGGAGCTGCCGTCGGCCAGCTGTATGTCGGCGAGAACCATCTTCGGCGCCGTCTTGCGGTAAAGATCCAGCGCTTCCTTATGCGTGCGGGCAATGCCGGTCACGCGATGGCCGAGGCTCGTCACCATATCTTCGATATCGAGCGCAATCAGCGGCTCATCCTCGATGATCAGGACTTCGGTTGCCACCTGGCGCGAAATGTCTTCCGAGGCCACCGTCAGCAGCTTGGAAAACGCCGCCTGGCTCTGCCCCATGATCTCGGCGGCATCGGCAATCGAGAAACCTTCGACCGAAACGAGCAGAAAGGCCTGCCGTGCCGCGGGCGCGATCAGCGAAAGATTGGCGGCAGCCTGCTGTTCCCAGGCGAATGGAGAGACGTTCTCCGTCCGGTCGACGGAGACTTTCTCGAACAGCGAGCAGAACAGCTTGTAGAGGGAAATGCGGTCGTTGGAACCCTCCGGGAAAAGGCTGATGTCCTCGATCAATGCTTCCAGAATTGCAGCCACATAACCGTCTCCGGCCGCCTGCGAACCGGTCACGGCGCGGGAGTAACGGCGGAGAAAGGGAAGGTGTGGTGCAATACGGGTCGAAAGTGACATCAAGTACTTCCTTGGGTCTGATGTGATTCGCTTGTTTTCTGAGGACAATGAGCATCCTGCGAAAGACGTGAATGTTTTGAACACGTTTTTCGGCCTATGGGAAGCTGGCAACAGCGATGCGTGCTCGAGGTGTTTCGAGCGCTGTCTGGCTTAGGGGTTGTGGGATGGAGCATCCTGTGGACGAGCGTGGCGTAGGGGAAGAGGAAACGGCGAAGGCTGCGAGAGGCTCAGATCCGAACGGCTTGATCGGCTCGAAGCTGAAGGCGCTCTACCGCGCGATCGAGCAGGAGCCGGTGCCTGACCTTTTCATCGACCTTCTGCAAAAGCTGGATGACGCCGAGGCGCTTGCAGCGCCGCGCGTCAAACAGGACGCACAAACGACGCGGTAACACTTTAAACCTGCTGCAATTATGCAGTAGCCGTGCCGACGAAAAAGTTCTCCCCGAGTTGTAAGCGCAAGACATGAGAAACGGGCCGAAGCCCGCTTCCCTGGACCTCTTGACGTTTGCGCCTTAGCAGGCGGCCTCGTAGCGGCGGCCGTAGCGGTCGCGATAGATGCAACGTCCCGGCTCATTGGCATTGCCAACGAGCGCGCCGGCGACACCGCCGATGGCGGCACCGACCGCAGCACCTCTGACATTGCCCGTGGCTGCACCGCCGATGATTGCGCCGCCGGTCGCGCCGATCGCCGCGCCCTTCTCCGTTTGCGTGCATGCCGCCAAGGGGAGGATCAGGCTTGCTACGATAAGTATCTTCTTCATGACGCGTTCCTATCCGAGGTTTGCTTTGTTGAACATTGAAGGATGCATTCGGCCGAGACCGGTTGCGGGGGACTGATGACGAACAGAATGACGACAATGAGGCCGTTCGCCAAAGCGAACACGCCTTGCCGACGCCAGCCCTGACCCTGGCTTCGCGCCTATCTTAACCACCTTTGGAATGCTCGCAACGGTCGGATCCGCACCGCTCATCAACGTCTCCCTTGTGGTATCGCCACGGGTGCGGCGCTTGTTATTGCTGTGGAAACGACGATCACGCCGATTTGTTCCATTGGGCAAATTCTTCCCAGACCTGTCGTCGATCCAGGGATTTGAAGGGCCGCCAGCGGCAATTGCTCCGACGTGCGCCTGCGACCTGTTTCGCCAGCCGCAACCATCGCGCTGGGCATGAAATACCGCGTCGAGTGCTCGCTCCAGCGAAGGCATCGACGAAATTTGATTCGGCCCATGGAACTTCGCGCCGTTCATAACCGTTTGCTGTTCACGTTTTTGATGGAAGGAGCATGCGGATGGAACATATCGCTGCCATCATGGTCCTCGTCGGTTGCATGCAGGGCGACGCCGCCTGCCGTGAAGTCCCGACACCGGTCGTCGGTTTTGAGACTGTCGAGGAATTTCATGAATTGCTTTCGCCGTCGATCGAGGAGGTCGGCAAGGCGTTCAAGAGCGCCTATGGCAAATGTGCCGAAGTCGATCCCGCCCTGTTTGTCGAGGATGCGACGATAGAATGGTGGATCACGCCTTCGCGTCAGCTTGAAGTCAATGTGATCGCTGACGACGGCACCTACGCTGTTGCTGCCCGCACGGACGACAAGCCGAAGTTCCGCAACTAAAGCATCTCCAGGAAAAGTGCGAAGCGATTCTCCGTCGCCGCGCTGAAAGGATCAAAGCATGAACTGGGACATCATTCAGGGCAAATGGGCGGAGTTGAAGGGCAAGGCTCAGATCGAATGGGGCAAGCTGACCAATGACGATCTCGATGTCATCGACGGGCGGCGCAAGGAACTTGCCGGCCGTATCCAGGCCCGCTACGGCATCGCCCGCGATGAAGCCGAACGCCAGATCGACGACTGGGCTTCCCGCCACTGAGAGGCGAACCCGACCGAGCCGAAAGGCCAAAAGCAAACGCCGCCGTGGTGATCGACCGTCGCGGCGTTTGCTTTTGGTTTTTGAGCCCCCACAGCCCCGCGCGTCTTATTAGACGCGCAAGGGTCGCTGTAGCACTTTGAATTGCTGCATGTTTTTATCCTTAATCGAATAGGATTTAAGGAAACAGGCAGTAGCGGAAGAACGGCGCTGCGCAATTATCTCTTCGGTTTCGGCTCGGTCTTTTTCAGTTTTTCGAGAAGATTGTTTAAGTTCTGGCTCGGTTTGTCTGTGTTGTGCGCGTAGAGATCACGCATCGTTCTACCGATGTGAAGATTACTGTCCGGCGTTTCGGCGTTTCGGCGCGCTGTTTCAGCTGCGGACTTCCAAATATGTGACATTGGCATCTTCATGTCGAACCCGCTTCATTCCTTGAGGGAACAACGTAAGACTATCACGAAGGTTCCTGGCGAATTTCGCCTCGGCTGTGCCAAATCGAGACTGTTTTGGCGATCATGGTTAACAGATGGTTTCGAACCTCCGGGGCGGGATTGAAGATTTCATCGTTGCTTGCGTCGGTGCTGGAACAAAATAGGCGGTCATGACGTTTCATTTCCAGCGACGCATACAAGGAGATATCCTATGCTTTACTACGCTCTCGTCTTTCTGGTAGTAGCAATTATCGCAGGTGTACTTGGTTTTGGCGGTATTGCCGGTGCTTCCGCAGGTATTGCACAGATCCTGTTCTTCCTATTCCTCGCCTTCCTGGTGATCTCGCTGGTCGTGGGGCTCATGCGCAGAACCTGATCCAGGCGCTGGTAACGCATTAAACCTGCTGCATAATTATCTGCTTAAATCGATTCAGCTTTAAGGATTTATGCAGTAGGAAATCAACAAGGGACGAATGTCGAAAGACTTCGTCCCTTTCGCATGTCGCGATGCTCCGGTTACATCCCTTGCCCTCCCAGGTGTGCTTGGCTATTCATGCCGAAACGGATCTGACGCGCACCAAGGAATGCGGAACACATGAAATCGCTGGAGCTCCTCGTAGAGCGGATCATTCTGTCCAGTCGCTGGCTGCTGGTCATTTTCTATCTCGGGCTTGTTGCAGCGTTGGCGCTCTACGGCATTTCGTTCATGTACAAGTTCCTGAAGATCGCCGGCATGGTCTTCGTCTACGACGATGCCCAGATGATCCTGTCGATGCTCGGCCTGATCGATGCCGCCCTAGTGGCGAGCCTGATCGTCATGGTGATGATCTCAGGATACGAGAACTTCGTCAGCCGCTTCGACGAGGCTGATGCCGAGGTCTCCTTCCTCGGCAAGCTCGACGCCGGCAGCCTGAAGATCAAGGTCGCATCGTCGATCGTCGCGATCTCGTCCATCCATCTTCTGCAGATCTTCCTCAACACGCAGCAATATACCAGCCAGCAACTGATGTGGGCGACGATCATGCATCTCGCTTTCGTGGTTTCGGCGGTTCTGCTCGGTTATCTCGAGCAGATCATGAATGGGCTGAAGAAGAAGTAGCTTGGGCCGAGCGGCGTGCATCGCTGCTGATGGTCTTGATCGAGTAGCGGGGCACTGGACATGAAGACTGACGTAGTGGTTCTCGGCGCCGGCATCGTCGGCATATCGACCGCCATCCATCTGGCGCGGCGCGGCAAGTCGGTGGTGCTGCTTGATCGTCGCGGTGCGGGCGAAGAGACATCCTACGGCAATGCCGGCCTGATCCAGCGCGAGGGCGTGTTTCCCTACGGCTTCCCGCATGATTTCGGGGCATTGTTCCGCTACGCGCTGAACAACACCATCGACGCGCACTACCATATTCGCGCGCTGCCGGGGCTGGTGCCGTTCCTGGCGCGCTACTGGTGGCATTCCGGCTTCACCCAGCACCAGCGCATCGCCAACATGTATGCGCCGCTGATCGAAAATTCGATCGCCGAGCATGAGGATCTCATCAATGCATCCGGCGCGGGCGACCTGATCCGCAAGGACGGCTGGATGAAGGTCTTCCGCACCGAGAAGGAGCGCGACGCGGCCTACAAGGATGCCGAGAAGCTGTCGACCGGTTTCGGCGTCAATCATCAGAAACTCTCGACCAGCGAATTGAAGACCCTGGAGCCTTCGATCAGGGCCGATCTCGTCGGTGGCCTGCGTTGGAGCGACCCATGGTCGATCCGCGATCCGCACAGCCTCAACAAGGCCTATCTCACCTATTTCCAGTCGCTCGGCGGCCGGCTGGTTTCCGGGGACGCGGCGACGGTGGAACACATTCTCGAAGGTCCGGGCTGGCGGGTCGCGACCCCGGAAGGGCCGCTCGAGGCGCATGAAGTCGTCGTCGCACTTGGTCCTTGGGCCGATACGGTCACGCGCAAGCTCGGCTACCATTTCCCGGTTGCCGTCAAGCGCGGTTATCACATGCATTACGGCATGCAGGAGGGCGCCCAGCTCAACAATTGGGTACTGGATGCCGAGAAGGGCTATTTCCTGGCGCCGATGCTGCGCGGCATCCGCCTGACGACGGGGGCGGAATTTGCCTGGCGCGATGCGCCGAAGACGCCGGTTCAGCTCACCCGCGCCGAGCGTGTAGCGCGCGAGTTCTTCCCACTGGCCGAGCGCCGCGACGAAGAACCGTGGATGGGCGCTCGCCCGTGCACGCCTGACATGATGCCGATCATCGGCAAGGCGCCGCGTCACCAGGGCCTGTGGTTCGCCTTCGGTCATGCCCATCACGGCATGACGCTCGGCCCGGTCACCGGCCGGGCGCTCGCCGAAGCCATGACCGGCGAGAAGACGGTGATCGACATCGCCCCCTATCGCCCGGAGCGCTTCTTCTCCTGATCGTTTATCCGATCGCCAAAAGGGGCCGGGAGCATCGCTTCCGGCCTCTTCTGCATTTGGTCGCCGGTCAGGCGTTCGTGCCGCCGTCGATGGTGAATTCGGCGCCGGTCACGCCCCGGCCTTCGGGCCCGGCAAGCCAGGCGACGAGGCTCGCCACCTCGCTCGCATCGTTGAACCGGGGGATTGCCATCAAGCCGCGTTGCGGATCCGCATGCGCGCCGTCCTGCGGATTCATGTCAGTATTGGTCGAGCCGGGATGGACGATGTTGACGGTGATGCTCTTCGGTCCGAGGTCACGCGCGACCGCCTTGGTAAAGCCGACGAGCGCCGACTTGCTGAGCGCATAGAGGCTGATGCCCGGAAAGGGAACGCGCTGCGCCAGATTGCTGCCGATCGAAATGATGCGTCCGCCTTCCGGCATATGTTTTGCCGCAGCGCTCGTGGCCAGTACCACCGCCTTCACATTGACATCGACCGTGCGGTCGAAATCGTCCGCGGTCACGTCCGTAATGGCGGCTGCTTCATAAATGCCAGCATTGTTGACCAGAATGTCGATGTGGCCGTGCCGCTCGACGACCGTCTGGACGGCGGTCTCCACCGCCTTTGCATCTCGATTGTCGGCGCGTACGGCGAGCGCCTTGCCGCCCGCGCGCTCGATTTCGGCGACCAGTGCATCGGCCTTTGCCTGCGACTGCCCGTAGGTGATGGCGACAATGGCGCCCTCACTTGCCAGCCGCCTGGCGATCGCCGCACCAATGCCGCGTCCGCCGCCTGTCACCAACGCGACCTTGTTTTTCAGATTCGACACGCTCTTGCTCCGTATTTGTAGTGATCGATACATATATACGCGGCGACTTGCCTCCCGCTGTCAAGTCATTTATGTATTGGTCGATACAAAAAAAGGAGTTCATGCGATGTCCAGCCGTGGCCGGCCGCGCAATTTTTCGCGTGAGGAAGCGCTGAGGAGCGCGATGGAAATCTTCTGGGACAAGGGTTTCGACAACACCTCGCTTGCCGATCTGACGCGGGTGATGGGGCTCAATCCGCCGAGCCTTTACGCTGCCTTCGGCAGCAAGGCGAAGCTTTTCCTCGAGGCCGTCGACCTCTATGGCCGGACCGATGGCGCCGGTATCTGGGAGTTTCTGGACAGCGCACCGACGGCAAAGGAGGCGGTGCACGACCTATTGCGCCGGTCGGCCGAGAATTTTACCCAATGGGCCGAGCCACGCGGCTGCATGGTGGTGCTCTCTGCCCCGCAGATGGAGGGGGTCGACCCGGCGGTGTGCAACGGTCTGAAGGCGCGCCGGCTGGAAAAGCAGGCGGCATTAGAGCAGCGTCTCGAGCGTGGCGTGGCGGAAGGTGATCTGCCCGCGGGAACGGCCTGCGACGACATCGCCGCCTATGTCACGTCGATCCAGCATGGAATGTCGATCCACGCCCGCGACGGAGCCTCGCGTCAGACCCTGATGGCAATCGCCGATTGTTGCGCGGCGGGGTGGGACGCGATGGTCAAGGCGTCATCGACGAGAGAATGACGAGATCTGCTGTCGATGACGGCCGATAAGCGTCGTCTCAATTGATCGCGGTCGCCCCAATGCGCGCGCTCTTCGGCACAACCACGTCCTGGTGCGATCAACACTCGACCTTTGCCGGAAGAACGCTCTTCCGGCAAAGGCAAGCCATTGCGACAATACCGTTACTGGGCCGGTGCCGGCTGTGTTGTCGTTCCGTTCGTTGCCGGCGGGGTCGTGCCCTGCTGCGGCGTCGTTTCCGGGGCGGTCATCGTTCCGCCGGAAGGTGCGGTGGTCGTATCGGCCGGCGGCGTGGCCGTCGTATCCGTTGCTGGCGGTGTCGCCGTCTGCCCTGATGTCGACTGGTCGGTGGTGGCCGGTGGCGTTGCCGTCTCGGTCGTATCCCGCGTCAGTTCTGCCGGGAGCCAGGCGATCAAAGCGAGCACGAGGCCGGCAAGCAGGATGATGACGAGCGGCCAGCTGCTGCGCCCGGAGCGGACCGGTGCCGGATCTGTCGGCATGGGTGTCGGCTGACCTGTCACCGGGTCGATGAGCGGCTTTTCCTTGAACTCTTCACGTTGATTCATCGCGTTCACATCCTTTCTGGGCGTCCTCCGGCCTACGGGTCTTGCCGGCCGGAACGGCCTCGGCAAAGGCAGAGGACCGGGTTGTGCGGTTGCAAACTAACGTTGCGAACCTCGCATGCTCGACTGGACGCGCTCTGCAACAGGAAACGCGCGAAAACTTGCAATGTTCCATCGGGTACAACCCACCCAAATCGCATGCGCTTTACAGCCCGCTGTTTTCGCTGCAAGAAAATCATCTCTTTGGGGGAGCGATCATGACGCTTGAGGCATACCGAAGCGGAACCTTTGTCGGGCGCGTCTGGCGATCTGATATTGACGGGCCGGCGCTCGTGACCGTCAGGGACGGCGCGATTGTCGACATCACCTCGAAAATGGCGCCCACCATGCGCGATCTGTTGGAGCTTCCCGACCCGGTTGCCCACATCCGTCAGCTCGATGGCGAACGTCTCGCGTCGGTGACCGACGTACTCACGGGGGAGGGCAAGATCTCGACCCTTCGCCTGCTTGCGCCCTGTGACCTCCAGGCCGTGAAGGCCTGTGGCGTCACCTTTGCGCGCTCGATGATCGAACGCGTCATCGAAGAGCGGGCGGCCGGCGATGCCGCCCGCGCCGAGGCGATCCGCACACGCGTCACTGCCGTCATCGGCGACAGCCTGCGAAACCTTAAGGCCGGCTCACCGGAGGCAGCCCGTGTCAAGGCCGCGCTGATCGAGGAGGGCGTCTGGTCGCAATATCTGGAAGTCGGCATCGGTCCGGATGCGGAAGTTTTTACGAAAGCACAGGTGTTGTCATCGGTCGGTTCGGGTGCCGATGTCGGCCTCCACCCGATTTCGCGCTGGAACAATCCGGAACCGGAAATCGTGCTGGCCGTTGCCTCTGACGGCGCCGTCAAGGGCGCGGCGCTCGGCAATGACGTCAACCTGCGCGATGTCGAGGGCCGGTCCGCTCTGCTTCTCGGCAAGGCGAAGGACAATAATGCCTCCTGTGCGATCGGCCCGTTCATCCGCCTGTTCGACGAGACCTACACGATCGATCATGTGCGCAGGGCCGAACTCGAGCTGCTGGTCGAAGGCGCCGATGGCTACCGCCTGAAGGGAATGAGCAGCATGGCGGAGATCAGTCGTGACCCGCTCGACCTCGTCGCCCAGACGATCGGGCCACACCATCAATATCCCGATGGGTTGATGCTGTTCATGGGCACGTTGTTTGCCCCGGTCGAAGACCGCGACGAGAAGGGGCAGGGCTTCACCCACAGGATCGGCGATTTGGTGACGATTTCAAATGCTGAACTTGGTAGCCTGACCAACGTGGTGCGCCTGTCGACGGATTGCCCGCCCTGGACGTTCGGCATGGCCGCGCTGATGCGCAATCTCGCCAGCCGTGGTCTGATTTAGCCGCGGCTCATCAGCCGGAAATAAGCGCCCGGATTGCGCGCTAGGCAAGTGCCCGCCTTAAAGGAAAGAGGCCCGCCGATCCTCATCGGCGGGCCTCTCATGGAATTTAGTTAAGCTTGGCTGTTGTCTTCGACAGGCGCGTTCGGTCCGTTCTTCTTGATCGAATCGATGGCGTTCTGAGCGCTTGCCTTGCTCGAATAGCCTTCGGTCGAAAACATCACTTCGCTGTTGTACTTGAAGCGAACCCGATATTCGCCAGCCTTGTCTTTGTAGATCTCGAACTTATGAGCCATGTGCCCTCCCATATGTAATCGTGAATCACGCAGGGACTAGCGTGGCAGTTGCAAGCGGCGTTGACAAGATGTCGGCGGTCTCATTCAAATCTACACGTCCGCTTCACCTGACCTTGATCCTCGTATGGACGATGGAGCAATTTCCCACACAGCGGACCGGCCCCGCACTGGAAAGGCAGAAAACCCACCATGAGCATGGAGACTGACGCCCGCTTCTGGGACCGGAGCGCGCGCAAATACGCCATGGGCAAGATTGCCGATCAAGCCGGATATGAGCGCACGCTGGAGCGAACCCGCGCCCTTTTGAGACCAAGCGACCGGGTGCTGGAAGTGGGTTGCGGGACAGGAACAACGGCGCTCCGGCTTGCGAGCCATGTGCAAAGCTATCTTGGGACGGATATTTCCAAAGGAATGGTAGCGATTGCCGAAGAAAGGTGTGCCGCCGATCCCATCCCGGGGCTAGCCTTCCGGGTCGCAACCGTCGAGGCGCTGACGCCCGAAGAAACACAGTTCGACGTCATCATGGGGTTCAACTATCTGCATCTGGTTCGCGACTTGGCCGGCACGCTGGGCCACATTCACGCCCTGCTGGCGCCGCAGGGTCTGTTCATTTCCAAGACGCCCTGCGTCGGGGATATGAACCCGCTCATTCGGCTTGTCCTGCTGCCCGCGATGCGAGCGCTCGGGCAGGCGCCTTACGCCGGCATCTTCCGGGCGGCTGAATTGGGTCAGATCATCCATGCTGCCGGTTTCGACGTGCTTGCCACGGAAAACCACGCGACCAAGGGCAACGACAGCCGTCCCTATATCGTCGCGCGCAAGAGATGACATGTCGGGCCGCGGCTCCGGCGTTCGTGACGATCTCCACGCCGAACTTTGCGAGCCTGATCTTCGCGGTATGTCTGCCGGCAGACTGCGTCAGCCTTCGACATTCGGGCGCAGCCACGCCGAGGTCTGGGGAGAGCCGGCGCGGTGTTCGGTATGCGATTTGCCGGCACACAGCGACCCGACCGCTATTTGCGAGATAGGTCTCGTGATCAAAACGCTCGGCTGTTGTTGGACCAGACCGGTCCCAGGCGCTCTTCTTCCTTGATGCTGTTCGACCCATAGGAGAACCGGAGGCCACCGAAGATCGTGCTGCTGTCGCCCGACACCGACGAACCGAAACCGGATACCTCCTCGTCGGCGTATTTGTATCCGCCGAACAATGTGACCGGGAAGTATACCGAGCGATAGTTCGCCGTCAGCTTCAGGCTGCGGATGTCGTAGTCGATGCCGCTGTCGGTGATGCGGTCGAGAGCGCCGTCGACATCGAAGCGTACGTTGTCTGTAGCATAGAAGCGAGCGCCGAGCGCGGCCATGTAATGGTCGGCGTCGAAACCCTCCCATCCCGCCTGGCCATAACCGGCCGCACCGTGGATGGTCCATGTGTCCTGGAAATAGGCGCCCTCGATGCCGCCCATATAATCGTTGATGTGGCTGTCGAACCCTGCATCGAGACGCGCCGCCTGCACGAACACACCCGCCGCATAGAGGTTGTCTCGGTAATAACCGTGCAGGGTGCCGTTATAAGTATTCGTGTCGGCGTCCCCGATCGAGGCGCGGGCGTAGCCGAGATCCGTCTGGAGATTGAAGCCGCCGCCTGCATCGAAGTTGACGGCGCCACGCAGCGCCCATGCGTCGGCATCAATGTCGCCGGGAGAATCGACGACACTTCCGTAGGCGCCTTCGATATATCCCGTTACGCCCAGCGATGCCTGTTCGACCGGCGCTTCATAGTAGTCGGCCGCCCCGACCAATGGCCCATCCATATCGGCGGCCGCTGCGAGCGATGCGCTCGACAAGAGAAAAACAAGAAAACCGTTCGTCCGAAACATCTGCCCACCCCCTGAAAACCCTAGCAAAGAGTAAGCAAACATCGTTAATGCAATCTCAACGCGAATTCCGTTTGCAAGGCATCTGGATGTGAGGGTGTCGAACGCGACCGTGTCTTTCGAAAGGGGCATTCTAGGCATCGGCGCAAGGCGTGCGAAAGTCACGCGTGCCGAGGTGTTTACGCTACTGAATTTGTTTGTGAAAGAGTTTGGCTGGGGAACCTGGATTCGAACCAGGACTAACGGAGTCAGAGTCCGTGGGTCTACCGTTAACCTATTCCCCAAAGCCGCCGTCGGGGCGAAGCCCGTCGGGTTGGTTGGCGGGCTTATAAACAAATCAGCGGCCGATGCAAATACCTTTTGCAAAAAAAATCGCACAGGCGGCGGCGATGGTGTGCTTGGCGGCGATGTCAACAGGCCGGCGAACCGGCAACCCCGGTCTGTCCGTTGGTGTCGGGCAGGGGAAAGCCGCGCAGCCACTTTGTTGTGCACAAGCCGTTTCTCAAAAAAAGTTTGGCGAATGGGGACTGCACTGGTACAGTCGCCCCAACGAAAAATCGAGAAAGCGCCTTGAGCGGCCGAAAGGCTTTGCGCGGCGCGATGGTTGAGACAAGTGAAAGACCCCGATCACGGCGAAAAGCCGTCCGAATCCGGGGCGTCGGCAGCAGGCCGTAGCGATGGACCCAAGATGGGTCCGCGCAACGGCAAGGGCAAGCGGAAACGGCGCAAGTCGTCTGCTTTGCCGTCTGCAATTGCCAGCCAACCCGGCGGTGCCGGCATGGCAGGGCGTCCCGCAGGACCAGACGATGCGGAACCGGCGCGCAAGCGCAAACGGCGTCGTCGTTCGAAATCCGCAAAACAGCAGGCTCAGGCCGCGCCCGCTTCCGCGGGCGGTCGCGACGTGCAGCTTGTCGACCCGGCAATGGGCGACAGGAAGGGGCACAAGCGCAACAAGAAGGCGCGGCATCGCCGTGGCATTCAGGGACGGCCGCTCACCTCGGGCGAGCGTCAGCAGCAAGCACAATCGCGCCCCAGCGAGGGCGCAACCACGTCTAGGCCCGGAGCGCCTCAGTCCGGCGGGCAGGCTGCCCCGCGGGGCGACCAGCCGCGCGCGCCGTTCGTTGCCGCCAGCGAGCCGCCGGCGCCGCTTTATGCGGCGCTGGATCTCGGTACCAACAATTGCCGTCTGCTGATTGCGCAGCCGACCCGCCCCGGCCAGTTCCGGGTGGTGGATGCCTTCTCGCGCATCGTCAGGCTGGGTGAAGGGCTGGGTGCCAGCGGCCGGTTGTCCGAGGACGCGATGGACCGCGCCGTCGAGGCGCTGAAAGTCTGCGCTACCAAACTGGGTGCGCGGATGATTCGCCGCCGCCGGCTGATCGCCACCGAAGCTGCGCGCGCCGCCGAAAACGGCGAAAGCTTCCTCGAGCGCGTGGCCAAGGAAACCGGGCTCGAGCTTGAGATCATCAACCGCGAGACCGAGGCGCGGCTTGCCGTGTCGGGCTGCTCGTCGCTGGTCGATCGCGAGACAAGGTCGGTCGTTCTCTTCGATATCGGCGGAGGCTCCTCGGAGATCGCCGTCATCCGCATCGGCGATAGCAGGTCTAATCGGCTCGCCAATCACATCACCCACTGGACCTCGCTGCCGGTCGGCGTCGTGACCCTTTCCGAACGCCATGGCGGCCAACATGTCACCCCGGCAAACTTCGAAGCCATGGTCCAGGAAGTCGAGGGCATGCTGTCGCGTTTCGACAGCCCGCCGGTCGAAGCGCTGGCAACGGGCATTGCCGGCAGCGGCTTCCACCTGATCGGCACGTCGGGCACGGTGACCACGCTTGCCGGCGTTCATCTGGATCTTCCGCGCTACGACCGCCGCCGCGTCGATGGTCTCTGGCTTTCCGATGACGAGGTGTCCGCCATGCAAGCGCGGCTGCTTTCGTGGGATTTTGATGCGCGGGCGGCAAACCCTTGCATCGGCCCCGATCGCGCCGATCTGGTGCTGGCAGGCTGCGCAATCCTCGAAGCGATCCGTCGCCGCTGGCCATCGACGCGCATGCGTGTTGCCGATCGCGGGCTGCGCGAAGGCTTGCTGACCGACATGATGGCGGATGATGGCGCCTGGCGGCGCTCGCGACCGCGCCGGCATCAGCGCAGCTCAACCACATAATTCCTTCAATCGGACAACGATTTAGGCAATTGTGCGATAACTTCTGCAGATACGGCAGGCCCGGTGCGTCCGAAGGGATGTGCGGCAGTCGCCGCCACGAAGGAAACAAGACATGACGAAACCTCCTGTTGGCGGCAACCGCAGCGGTCGAAAGCTTGGTCAGAAGGTCAAGAAGGGCAAGCTCAAGGCTTCGTCCCGCCGCTGGATCGAGCGCCATATCAACGATCCCTATGTCCAGCGCGCCCAGCTCGAAGGCTACCGGGCGCGCGCGGCCTTCAAGCTCTTGGAGATCGACGAGAAGCACAAGATCCTCAATGGCACCCGTCGCATCATCGACCTGGGTGCCGCTCCCGGCAGCTGGTCGCAGATCGCCGCCAAGGTGACCAATTCGACGGATGGCGATCCGCGTGTGGCAGCGATCGACTTCCTGGAGATGGATCCGCTGCCGGGCGTTCGCATCCTGCAGATGGACTTCCTCGACCCGCAGGCGCCTGAGAAGCTGATGGAAGCGATCGGCGGCACGCCGGATCTGGTCATCTCCGACATGGCGGCGCCGACGACGGGACACCGCCAGACGGACCATTTCCGTACCATGCATCTCTGCGAAGTCGCAGCCCATTTCGCCGTCGACGTTCTCGCAGAAGGTGGGCATTTCCTGGCAAAAACCTTCCAGGGCGGCACCGAGCGCGATCTGCTCAACATGCTCAAACAGAATTTCCGCCAGGTCATCCACATCAAGCCGGCGTCTTCGCGTGCCGAATCGGTGGAAATGTTCCTGCTCGCCAAGGGCTTCAAGGGACGCCGCGTCACCGACACGGACGAACCGATGGAAGACGAGGCTGCGGACTAAATCATGCTGCTTTATGTGACGGTCGGCACCAACGATCTCGACGGCGCGGGCGTGTTTTACGACCCGGTTCTGGCGACGCTCGGATACCGCCGTCAGCGCCAGGACGAGACCGAAATCGGCTACAGCGCCGATGGCGATATCAGGTGCCGCTTCTGGGTGGTGACACCGTTCAATGGCAAGCCTGCGACCTTTGGCAATGGAGCGACCATCGCGCTTGAAGCCGAAACGCGCGCGGCGGTCGATGCCTTCCATGCGGCAGCACTTGCCAACGGCGGCACGGACGAGGGCGCCCCCGGCCTCAGGCCGTTCCACGCGCATTTCTACGCGGCCTTCGTGCGCGACCGGGATGGCAACAAGCTGTCTGCCGTCTGCGAACGGCCGGAATAATCTTTCACTTTCCTGCCGTCGTTTCGATTTCCCGCACGGGCAGCCTGTGGCCGGAAACGGATGCGCCGGCATTCTTCGCCATTGTCAGGAACGGGATTGCCGCCAGAAGGTTGGCGATGGCGATGATCATGAAGGCAGTATGGAAGTTGTCGAGTTGCAGCGGCCCGCCGCTGAGCGAGGTCTCGATTTCGAGGATCGCGCCGGCAACGGCCACGCCGAGCGCCAGGCTGATCTGCTGCAGAACCGCGCTCATCGATGTCGCCTTGCTGGCATCCGCATCGTCGATATCGGCAAACGACAGTGCGTTGACGCTGGTGAAGAAGAACGAGCGGGCAAAACCGGCGATCAAGAGAATGGTGACCATCACCAGATAGGGCGTTGCCGGCGTGAAGAAGCCGTTGGCGAAGGTGGTGACCGCTGCAATGATGGCGGCGATGATCAGCGTCGTGCGGAAGCCGGCGAAGGCGAGCACGCGGCGCGCATAGAATTTGGTGGTGATCGCGCCGACCGCGCCGATGAAGGTGATCATCCCGGACTGGAACGGGTTGAGGCCGAAACCGACCTGCAGCATCAGCGGCATCAGGAAGGGCACCGCGCCGACGGAAATGCGGAATACCGTGCCGCCGATCTGGGCGGCGCGAAACGCGCTGTCCTGAAACAGTTTGAGGTCGAGGATCGGGTGCGGATGGCTTCGGGCATGGACGATGTAAAGCAGGGTGGCGATCACACCCGTGATGACCGAGCCGATACCGATGATCGGCGGCAGCGCCGGCAGGCTGATGACCGACAGGCCGAAGACGACGCCGGATGCGGCGATGCCGCCGAGCAGGAAGCCGACAATGTCGACCGGCGGCGGATTGCGGGGTTCCATGTGGGGCAGGTAGATGCCGGAGAGGATATAGCCGGCGATGCCGACAGGCACGTTGATCAGGAAGATCCAGTGCCAGGAGAAATAGGTGGTGATGAAGCCGCCGAGCGGCGGCCCGGCAAGCGGCCCCACCAGCGCCGGGATCGTGAGCAGCGCCATGGCCGAGACGAGCTCGCTGCGCGGTGCGCTGCGCACCAAGACGAGGCGGGCGACGGGCGTCATCATCGCACCGCCCATGCCCTGCAGGAACCGTGACAGCACGAAGGCGAGCAGGCTGTCGGAGATGGCGCAAAGGATTGAACCAGCGATGAAGACGAGGATCGCCGCGCGAAAGATCTTCTTGGCGCCGAAACGGTCGGCCATCCAGCCGCTCAAGGGGATGAAGATCGCCAGCGACACCATATAGGCGGTCAGCGCCAGCTTGAGCGTGATCGGCCCGACGCCGATGTCGCGGGCGATAGCCGGCAGCGATGTCGAAATGACGGTGGAATCCATCTGCTCCATGAAGAGCGCGACGGCTAGGATCATCGGGACGATACGGTTCATGCGAATTTGCCTTGGGCGTGGTCAGCGTCAGCTCGGCTCCAAGCTAGCGCTTGCGATGGCTTTGTCGGGACCAAACCGACGATTGTGGATCAAAAGCCTGTGATCCCGCCTGTCCGTTGCTGTCAAGACGCTAGTTCTGGCCGGGTGATGGAACCGAAGCTGCGATTTCGGGAGAAAATGATGACGAGCGACATGTCGATGAACCGCCGCACCTTGATGACGGCGGGGACAACGGGTGTATTGGCGGCACCCTCAATCATGGTGGGATCTGCCGCAGCGCAGGAAAAAGCGGACAACCGGAACATGCAATCAGCACAAACGCCCATCCGGGCTCTCAAACTCGGCGCGCTCAAGGTTGTTGTCATCAGCGACGGCACGCGCGTCTCTGCCAGGCCGCATGAGACCTACGGCACGAACCAGTCGGAACAGGCCGTATCCGAATTGCTGGCCAAGAATTTTCTTCCAACCGACGCGCTGCTCAACAGCTATTCGCCTGTTCTCGTCGATACCGGGAGCGAGGTGATCCTGTTCGACACCGGCCTGGGCGAAGCCGGACGGGAAGCGGGTTCCGGCCGCCTCATCGACGGCATCCGCGCGGCTGGCTACGCGCCCGAGCGCGTCTCCGTGGTGGTGCTGACGCATATGCACGGCGACCATATCGGCGGCCTGATGGAGGGCGGCAAGCCGGCCTTTGCCAATGCCCGTTATATCATCGGCGAGGCCGAATATGCCTTCTGGAAGGACCCGGCCCGGGTCGGCACGCCGGCCGAGGGTGGCCATAAGGGTGTGCTGGAAAAGGTCGTGCCGCTCGCCGAGAAGGCGACGTTCATCGGCGACGGCGCCGACGTGGCGCCGGGCATTTCGGCGATGGCTGCCTTCGGCCATTCCCCCGGACACATGGTGTTCCGTCTCGAATCGGACGGCAAGGCGATGATGCTGACGGCCGATACCGCCAATCATTATGTCCTGTCGCTGCAGCGGCCGGACTGGGAGGTGCGCTTCGACATGGACAAGGCAGCGGCTGCCGTCTCGCGCCGCAAGGTCTTCGACATGATTGCGAACGAAAGACTGCCCTTCATCGGCTACCACATGCCATTCCCGGCCGTCGGTTTCGTGGAAGTGCACGACCAGGGCTATCGCTTCGTGCCGGCGAGCTACCAGCTCGATATCTGAGCTTTGCGGACGGGCAAAAATGTTGCCATGCAACAACAATGGGTCGAGCCCGGGACATTTCCCGGGCTTTGCTATTTTCATCCTGACATATCCGTGTTACGAGCCCTCGCCAACTTCCAAGAAAAGCTTTGAAGTCACCCGGTGGGCAAATCGCAGCCCGTTTCCCGGGGATTTTCGTTTATTGAAGGGAATTGGCCATGGCGCGTATCATCGAAACGGCAACCGGTCTGGAGGCTCTGACCTTCGACGACGTTCTGCTCCAGCCCGGGCATTCCGAAGTCATGCCGGGACAGACGAACATCTCTACCCGCATCGCGCAGGATATCGACCTCAACCTCCCGATCCTTTCCTCGGCCATGGATACCGTGACCGAAGGACGCCTGGCGATCGCCATGGCACAGGCCGGCGGCATCGGCGTCATCCACCGCAACCTGACGCCGGTCGAGCAGGCCGAAGAGGTCCGCCAGGTCAAGAAGTTCGAAAGCGGCATGGTCGTCAATCCGGTGACGATCGGTCCCGATGGCACCCTGGCGGACGCCCTCGGCCTGATGAAGATCCATGGCATTTCCGGTATCCCGGTCGTTGAAAACGGCGGCAACGGTGGCCAGAAGCAGGGCCGTCTCGTCGGTATCCTCACCAATCGCGACGTGCGTTTCGCCTCCGATCCGAACCAGAAGATCTACGAGTTGATGACGCGTGAAAACCTCATCACCGTCAAGGAAAGCGTCGACCAGCAGGAGGCCAAGCGCCTGCTGCACATGCACCGCATCGAAAAGCTTCTGGTCGTCGACGGCGACGGCCGTTGCGTCGGCCTCATCACCGTCAAGGACATCGAGAAGTCGCAGTTGAACCCCAACGCCTCCAAGGATGCGCAGGGCCGTCTTCGCGCCGCCGCCGCCATCTCCGTCGGCGATGATGGCTTCGAGCGCGCCGAACGTCTGATCGACGCCGGCGTCGACCTTATTGTTGTCGATACCGCGCACGGCCATTCGCAGCGCGTTCTCGATGCGGTCACCCGCGTCAAGACGCTGTCGAACTCGGTTCGCATCATGGCCGGCAACGTCGCCACCGCTGATGGCACCAAGGCGTTGATCGACGCCGGTGCCGATGCGGTCAAGGTGGGTATCGGTCCGGGCTCGATCTGCACCACGCGTATCGTGGCCGGCGTCGGCGTTCCGCAGCTGGCCGCGATCATGGCTGCTGTCGAAGCCGCTCAGGCCGCGGACATTCCCGTCATCGCCGACGGCGGTATCAAGTTCTCGGGCGACCTGGCCAAGGCGATCGCCGCCGGCGCTTCCGCCGTCATGGTCGGTTCGCTGCTTGCCGGTACCGACGAAAGCCCAGGTGAAGTGTTCCTCTACCAGGGCCGCTCGTTCAAGGCCTATCGTGGCATGGGTTCCGTTGGCGCGATGGCGCGGGGCTCGGCCGACCGCTATTTCCAGGCCGAAGTGCGCGACACGCTGAAGCTCGTACCGGAAGGCATCGAAGGCCAGGTTCCCTACAAGGGCCCTGTGTCCGGCGTTCTGCATCAGCTCGCCGGCGGCCTCAAGGCGTCGATGGGTTATGTCGGCGGCGCGACGATCAAGGACTATCAGGAGCGCGCCACCTTCGTGCGCATCTCCGGCGCCGGCCTTCGGGAAAGCCATGCGCATGATGTCACCATCACCCGCGAAAGCCCGAACTATCCGGGCTCGCACTAAGAGTCCTCCCGGGGGCGCCGGCCGGCGCCCCCGTTTTTCCTGATGGGGGGTGCCATCCGGCGCCCCCGTTTTCCTGTTTGGTTGTGTCGAGTGGAGTAAGAGCGGTGACGGGCTTCGAGATCTTCCGGCCGATGGTGGCGCATGTGCTGCTCGTTTTCGTCCTCTATGCCCTGCTGTCGATCCGCCGCGTCGGTCTCGTGCGGGCCGGCAAGGTTTCGGTTTCGCAGTTTCGCGAGAACCGCGACGAGCCGGGCGAGAGCCTGGTCGTCCGCAACAGCATCGCCAACCAGTTCGAACTGCCGGTGCTTTTCCACGTCTGCTGCGTGCTTCTCTACATCACCGAGGCTGACAATATCGTCTCGCTGGCGCTCGCCTGGGTGTTCATTGCTTCGCGCTATCTGCATGCCTTCGTCCATGTCACCAGCAACCGCATCCGCTACCGCCGACCGCTGTTCATGGTCGGCGTGGCTGCACTCGGTGGGATGTGGATCTGGCTTTCCGTCTGGATGGCGATGAACTGATGGCTGCGTGTTTCCTTAAATCGCAGCCGGTTTCAGGACAAAACAGGCAGCAATTCAAAACGCTACAGCGACCTCTGCGCGTCTGGTAAGACGCGCGGCGCTTTGGGTCGGGTGCCGCTCCGGCACGACTGACGCAAATCTGCGACACTTTCCGACATGAACTTCGCGCCTTGATGCGTATCAAGTACCCGTCACGACTTTGCGGATAGTCTGGCTGTCGTTAGCGTAGCTTTGTCGCTGGCGCCTCGCGTGCCCGGCAAAGGCCTTTGCGCCGACGTCGAACAAGACAGCATCGGAGATCGATATGACCGCAACGATGAAAGCCGCCGTGGTGCGCGAATTCCGCAAGCCGCTCGTGATCGAGGAAATGCCGATACCAGTGCCCGGTCCCGGCCAGGTGCTGATCAAGTTTCAGGCGACCGGCGTCTGCCATACCGACCTGCATGCGGTGAACGGTGACTGGCCGGTAAAACCCAATCCACCATTCATCCCCGGCCACGAGGGCGTCGGTTATGTCGCCAAGCTCGGCTCCGGCGTCAAGCGGCTGAAGGAAGGCGACCGCGTCGGCGTGCCGTGGCTGCACACCGCCTGCGGTGGTTGCACGCCATGCCGGACCGGATGGGAGACGCTCTGCGGCAGCCAGCAGAACACCGGCTATTCGGTCAACGGCACGTTCGCGGAGTATGGCCTGGCCGATCCGGACTTTGTCGGCCGGCTGCCTGATAAGCTCGAGTTCGGCCCGGCGGCGCCCGTCCTTTGCGCCGGCGTCACGGTTTACAAGGGTCTCAAGGAAACGGAAGTGCGCCCCGGCGAATGGGCGCTGATCTCCGGCATCGGCGGTCTCGGTCACATGGCGGTTCAATACGCCAAGGCCATGGGCATGCATGTCGCAGCCGTCGATATCTTCCCCGACAAGCTGGCGCTGGCGGGAAAGCTGGGCGCCGATCTCGTCGTCGATGCGCGCGACAAGGATGCGGTCGAGCAGGTGCAGAAGGCGACCGGCGGCGTGCACGGCGCGCTGGTGACGGCCGTGGCACCCAAGGCGATGGAGCAGGCCTTCAACATGCTGCGCTCCAAGGGAACGATGGCGTTGGTCGGTCTGCCGCCTGGCCAGATGTGCGTGCCGATCTTCGATACGGTCCTGAAGCGCATCACCATCCGCGGCTCTATCGTCGGCACCCGCCAGGACCTCGAGGAGTCACTGGAGTTTGCGGGCGAGGGCAAGGTCGCCTCCCACTTCACCTGGGACAAGATCGAGAACATCAACGCCATCTTCCAGCGCATGGAAGAGGGCAAGATCGATGGCCGCATTGTGCTTGATCTCGCCGGCTGATCCGCCTGCTGCGAAGTGTGCCTTTCCGCCAAGCGGTAACGCAAGTTTGTATGTTCGATGCCGCCCGCTGACCTATTCTGTCGCGGGCGGTAATCTTTCGCGCTGCCGCCACTGCATAATTCCTTAAATCGGAACCGATTTGTGGGAGAAATCATGCAGCGAGTTTAAAGCCTTACAGCGCCCTTGGCGCACCATATCTAACGCGCGGCGCTGTTGAGGAGAAGAAACCGAAGGAGGCCGTCATGAACAAACCCGTCATCACGCAGGCAATGATCGACGCTTACGACGAGTACACCCATCTCAGTCTTGATCGCCGCCGTTTCATGGAAACGCTGACCGCACTTGCCGGCTCTGCCGCGGCCGCAGCATCAATTGCCCCCTTGCTTGCTGCTAGCAGCGCCAAGGCCGAAATGATCGCAGATACCGACAATCGCATCATCGGCGAGGACATTTCCTATCCCGGCGCCGACGGCGACATGAAGGGCTATCTGGTCCGCCCGGCAAACATGACCGGAAAGCTGCCGGCCGTCATCGTCATCCACGAGAACCGCGGGCTCAATCCACATATTCGCGATGTCGCCCGCCGCATGGCGCTCGAGGGCTTCATCGCGCTCGCCCCGGATTTTCTGTCGCCATCGGGCGGCACGCCGGCGGATGAGGACAAGGCACGCGAGATGATCGGCGCGCTCGATGCCGCCGAAACCAATGCGGATGCTGTGGCAACCGTCGCATTCCTCGAAGAGCACGCGCAGTCGACCGGCAAGGTCGGCGCCATCGGCTTTTGCTGGGGCGGTGGACTGGTCAATCGGCTTGCGGTCAATGCGCCCGATCTCAAGGCGGGTGTCGCCTATTATGGCGCGCAGCCCAAGGCCGAGAACGTGCCGAAGATCAAGGCGGCGCTGTTGCTGCATTATGCCGGCCTCGACGAACGCATTAATGCGGGTATCGAAGCCTATCGCAAGGCGCTGACCGACAATGGCAAGGACGCGACGATCTATGTCTATGACGGCGTCAACCACGCCTTCAACAACGACACGTCGGCCGCCCGCTACGACAAGGCCGCAGCCGATCTTGCCTGGAGCCGCACTGTCGAATTTCTGAAGGCGAAGCTCGGCTAGAGCAATTCCAGGAAGAGTGTGAAACGGTTTCCCGTCCGGAATTGCGTTATTTCAACGAGTTAGATCATTTCACTGTTTCGATGAAACAGTGAAATGATCTAGCCGCTCACGCCTATGAAGGCGGCGCGATCAGCAGCGCTACCTTGTAAGCGGGGAGAAGAGGCGGGCACTGGGTCCGCCTCTTCCCTCCCGTCTCGTTTCGCATAAAAAAGGCCGCGCCTCCCACGGGAAGCGCGGCCTTTTTGCTAAGTGTCGAAAAATGCTTACCAGCCCGGCAGCATGTGGCTTTGCCGCAGCCGCGGATAGCGCGGAAAACCCTTGATATCGCCGTCGATGTCGTCGTTGACGGTGATCGGCGTGATGTTGTCCAGGCAGGCGGTGATGTGGTTGGTGATCGCATTCGATAGCGATGGCGACAGACCCGGCCGCTTCATGATGCCGATCTGCACTGGAGCCAGCGCCGGGAAGCCGTCCGCAAGCGTCAGCACCTTCATGCCCGGACGCAGCGCCGATTCCGGCAGGACCGAAACCGCCATGCCGGCAAGCACGGCGGCCGCGACCACGGTCGAGGACCAACTGGTAAACAGGATCTGGTATTCCTTGCCGGTCGCATCGAGCGCGGCGCAGGCCGCCTGCCGCCACTGGCAGTCGCGTCGGCCGACCGCAAGCGGGATTGGCGCATTTTCCGGCAGCGGATGGTTGATCGAACTTACCCAACAGAGCGGCTCTGTGCGCACCACGTCCGAGGCTCGGGCACGTGGATTGTGCGTAACCAGTGCGATGTCGAGATCGCCCTTGGCCATCTTCTCCGCAAGATCCACCGAAGGTTCGCAGATGATGTAGAGCTCGACGTTCGGATGCGTCTTGGCAAACCGCACGATGATCTCCGGCATGTAGCGGTCGGCATAGTCATCAGGCGTGCCGATGCGCAGCGTGCCCTCGAGGCGATTGTCGTCGAAGGAGGCCATCGCCTCGTTGTTGAGACGGATCATCCGGCGGGCGAAGTTGAGCAGCCGGTCACCCTCGACGGTCAGGCGGTTGCCGCGCCCGTCCTTCATGAACAACGGCTTGCCGATGCGCTCTTCCAGGCGCCGCATCTGCATGGATACGGCCGACTGTGTCTTGAAAACCCGGTCGGCGGCCTTGGTGAAGCTGCCCGTGTCGGCGATCGCGACAAAGGTTTGCAGCTGATCAATGTCAAGCGGTGCGGACATGGCCGTGATACACCCATAAGATTGTTTGATGAATATCATTAAAAACATTCGTTGGACTGATCAATAAGGATTTGCGATCTATCAGGGGCAAATTTCATTGATCCCGGCCGGCACAGGTGCCGGCTAATCCCAACTTCCCTGGCCCACCCCTGCGTTTGACCTCGCGCAGGGGACGGGTCCCTTCGTGCCTGAAAAAAGGAGTACCGTCATGCGCACGACCGACCACGTCCTCGACCTCGTTGCCGGAAAGCAGGCCTATGCCTCCCGCGCCGCTGGCGTTATCGGCGTGATGACGGCTGCATGGCGCCTGTTTCGAAGCCGATGCCAGATTGCGCGTCTGAATGAGCTGGATGACCGCCAACTGCTCGATATGGGGCTACGGCGCGAAGATGTGCACGAGGCGATCACCTCGCCCTTCTTCGACAATCCCGCCAGCTATCTGACGCGTGCGTCGCGAAACCGCGTGAGCCTCTTCTACAAGGGGATCCGTCACGATTGATTTCCCTATGGCGCATCCCGCCGCTTGAGATGCGCCAGTCGAGCATGATCCGCGCAAGCTGCCGCCAACGCGGGTCATGCTACGAATTTCGAAGTTTCGGTGCTGCTGCCTCTATCGCGCGCCCAAACGTTCCCCGCAGGGTAGAGCCAATAGACCCTGCCGCTTGGCCCGGTACATGAACCAAGACATGTACCGGGCCTTTTTCTTTTCCAGCAGGTGCCGGATTGGTGAGGGTAGCGTCGTCGAGCGTTTCCGGTTTAGACGGAGTCGCAGAAACGCTCTATCTCTTTGTTTTTACGCATTTCCAGGCGGAAAACCACTTCGCACTTTTTCTGGAAATGCTCTAATCCAGCTCAGGCCTTGTCGCCGGTGCCGGTCTTGTAGCTGTCGAACAGCGCCTCGATGTTCTTCTGATATTCCTTCTGCATTTCCAGCCCGCTGTCGAACATGCTGTTCATCATCTGCGAAAACTGGGCGACGGCAGGATTGTCAGCAGCCGGCTTGGCTGTCGTGCCGGCGCCGGTCTGCATCATGTCCTGGAACGCCTTCATGAAGGGATTATCGGCGAAGAGGTCGGGCGCCTTGGCCTTCTCTTCTTTCTTGCCGGCACCGAAGAAGTCCTGCATCGCCTGCGTAAACGGATTGTCGAAGGGGTTGGCCTGCGGCTCCGGCTTCCTGGCAAGGCCGGCCGCCTGCATCCACTGCTGCATCATCGTTGCCATCGGATTGTTGGCAAAGGCGACGTTCGCGCCTGCAAACTGGCCCGTCGCCTGCTTGAACAGCCCGCCCATCAACGTATCGGCCATGGCCGGCAGCATCTGCTTGTAGATCTCCTGGCTGATGCCGGTGACCTGGGCTGCCTGGGCCGCGATCGCGCGCGACATTTCCTTGGAGCCGAAGAGCTGGCCGAGGATGCCGTTGCCGTCGGCCATGCCTTGCGGCGTGAATGCCTGGCTCACGTCCTCGAAGTATTTGGCATAGCTGCCGCTGGACATCGCCGTCAGCAGCGCGCCGAAATCGTAGGGGTTTGTGGTGTTGCGCTTGAAGGCGGCGGAAAAGGCCGGGAGCAGCGCTGCGGTAGCTTTCGCCATCTGCTCCTGCGCAAGCCCGAATTGTCGAGCCATCAGCTCCGTGGCCTGTCCGTTCTGCGCCTGCGTGAACATGTCAAAAAGCGGTGCCATCCCCGGTTCCCTTCGGCTGCTGCCTGATTCCTTAGATCGGAACGATTTAAGGGGAAAATGATGCAGCAAGTGTAAAGCGTGGCAGCGTCCTTTGCGCGTCATGTCTGATGCGCGGCGCTGCAAGCGACGCATATCGTTGCACTATACCGGGAAATTGGAGGCTGGAAACCGCTTTTTACTGCATAATTCCTTAAATCCGGCTCGATTTAAGGACGAAATTATGCAGCAAGTTTAAGCGGTTACAGCGTCCTTGGGCGCGTCATGCCTGACGCGCGGCGCTGTAATGGCAGGCTTACCGGCTCAGTACTGGTACTCGGCAAAGACCGGATCGACGGAGCCATTCCAGCGGCCGTTGTAGAGCGACAGCAGATCCTCGGCGAGCGTTGCCTTCTTGGCAAGCACTTCGTCGAGCGGTGCGAGGAACTGGCTTTCGTCGATGCCGTCGCCGTTCAGCCGGTTGCGTCGCTTCAGGCCGCCGCGCGAGATCGAAACGACTTCGCGGGCGATGTCGTAGAGGCTGCCGGCGCGGAATTTTGTGTTGAGCGCCTGGGCGGGCACTGTGTCACGCAGTGAGCCGACCTCCTCGAAGGTCCAGTCGCGCGTGAGTGCTTCGGCGGCAGAGAGCGCCTCGCCGTCGTAAAGCAGGCCGACCCAGAAGGCAGGCAGAGCGCAGATCCGACGCCAGGGGCCGCCGTCGGCGCCCCGCATCTCCAGGAAGCGCTTGAGGCGCACGTCGGGGAAGAGGGTCGAGAGATGATTGGTCCAGTCGCCCATGTTCGGCTGCCAGTCGGCGATCTCGCCCTTGAGCGCTCCGCCCATGAACTGACGGAAGGTGACATGGGTACAGTCGTGATAGTGGTCGTCGCGAACGACAAAATACATAGGCACGTCGAGCGCCCATTCGACATAGTCCGCAAAGCCGAAGTCCGGCTTGAAAGCGGAAGGCAGAAGGCCGGAGCGCTGGTTGTCTGTGTCGCGCCAGATATCGCCGCGCCAGGACAGGAGCCCGTTCGGCTTGCCATCGGTGAAGGGGGAGCTTGCAAACAGAGCGGTCGCCAGCGGCTGCAGCTTCAAGGACACCTGCATCTTGCGGCGCATGTCCTCTTCCGAGGAGAAGTCGAGGTTCACTTGGATCGTGCAGGTGCGATACATCATGTCGAGACCCTTGGTGCCGACCTTGGGCATGTAGCGGCTCATGATGCCATAGCGCGATTTCGGCATGCGCGGCGTTTCGTCAAACGTCCATTTCGGGCTGCCACCGATGCCGAGGAAGCGAATGCCGAGTGGCTCGGCCACTTCGCGCAGGACGGCGAGGTGCTGGTTCGATTCCTTGCAAGTCTGGTGGAGGTTTTCGAGTGGCGCACCGGAGAGCTCGAACTGACCGCCCGGCTCCAGCGAGATCGCCCCGTTGCCGGAATGCTCGGCAAGACCGATGATATTGCCCTCGTCAACGATCGGATCCCAGCCGCTCTTTGCAGCCATACCGTTGAGCAGCGCCTGGATGCTGGCGTCGCCGTAATAGGGCACGGGGCTGTTGTCCGCCTTAAAGAAGGCAAACTTTTCGTGCTCCGTTCCGATCCGGAACCGCTCCTCCGGTTTCGAGCCCTCCGCCAGATAAGCGGTCAGGTCAGCGACAGAGGTTACCGGCGTCTGGTCGGTGGTATCTCGGGCCATGAGCGTCTTCTTTTGCTTGAGCGGTTCCGCCGGTCAGCGGAAGTGGATGGGGCTGCTTGAACCGTATTCAGGTGCGGTGCAAGTCAATTTCTTTCAAGATCTGTTCAAAAAAAGTATGCGCCGCGCTTGCGTGCGAACGACCGGTTAGTGCCAATCACCGACCGTTGCCTGTATGACCGCCATGGCCGCAACCGCTGCGGTATCGGCCCTGAGAATGCGGGGGCCAAGAGGAATGGCGGTGACGAAATCGAGGCTGCGCAGCAGGCTTCGCTCGCTGTCGGAAAAACCGCCTTCGGGCCCGATCAGCAGTGCCAGCTTCTTTTCCTTAATGCCGTTCAGGATCGGTAGCGGATTCTGGCTGTTGCTGCCTTCGTCGCAGAAGATGATGCGCCGATCCGCGGGCCAACTTTGCAGCAGGTCCTCAAGCCGGCGGGGCTCTTCGACACTGGGTATGCCGAGCACGCCACATTGTTCCGCGGCCTCGACGACATTGGCGCGCACCCGGTCGAGGTTGCCGATCTTGCCCTGAACATGTTGCGTCATCACCGGCTGGAGCACCCCGGCGCCCATCTCGACGGCCTTCTGCACGAGGTAGTCGAGGCGGCCGACCTTTAGCGGTGCAAAGAGATAGACGAGATCGCAAGGTGCCGGCTGCGGACGTGTCTGCTCGACGGCAGTCAGGATCAGGCGCTTCTTGGTCGGGAGCGAAAGCTCGGCTCGCCATTCGCCGTCGCGGCCGTTGAACACGAGGACGGACCCGCCTTCCTCGTAGCGGAGCACGTTGATCAAATAGTTGAACTGTTCCTTGGTCGTCTCCTGGGTTGCACCGGCATGGAGTGCATGTTCCACGAACAGTCGCTGCATGCGAAAATTGGCGCGCATGTCGATTACCTCTAGATGAACAGGCTGGAAAGGATGAAGTAGACGACGGCCGAAAGCAGGGCCGAGGCCGGAACGGTGATGACCCAGGCGGCAACGATCGTCAGAAAATGCGAGCGGCGCACCAGTCGGCGGCGGCGGACCTCGGCAAAGTTGGTCTCGGTCGATCCCATGAAGTCTGCCTGCCCGGTCTTCTGGCGCACATATTCCAGGCGACGCTGCGAGTGCCGAGTATACCATTCGCGGAAGAAGCCGACGCCGAAGACGGCGCCGACCGCCGTGTGGGTCGAGCTGATCGGCAGGCCGAGGGCGGAGGCGAGCAGCACGGTTACCGCGGTTGCCAGCGCAACGCAGAAGGCGCGCATCGGATTGAGGCGGGTGATTTCCTGGCCGACGACGCGGATCAGCCGTGGGCCATAGAGCAGCAGGCCGAGCGATATGCCGATGGCGCCGATCGCAAGTTCCCAAAGCGGTGTTGGCGATCTCTCCGTGGTGATGACACCGTCGAGCGCGGACACGATCGCCGACAGCGGACCGATGGCGTTGGAAACGTCATTGGCGCCGTGTGCGAAGGAAAGCAGCGCAGCCGCCAGGATCAGCGGCGCACGAAACAGCTTGCGTAGCGACTGATTGCGGTTGTCGAGACCCTCCGACTGACGGCGAATCCACGGTTTGCTCAGGAAATAGACGACGATGCCGACGATCAGGCCGAGGCCGAGGCCCGTCACCAGCGAGATCGAGGCAACCTGCACCAGGGCGATCACCGCGAGATAGGCGGTAAAACAACCTGCCGTCACCCCGAGAAGCACGGGCATCCAGCGCCTGGCCGATGCGATCTTGTCCTCGCGGTAGATGATGAATTCCTTGAGAAGCGCAAGGAAGGCAGCGGCGATGACGCCGCCGAGAACAGGTGAAATCGACCAACTGGCGGTGATGCCGGCAAGTTCCCACCATTGCACGCTGGAGACGCCTGCAGCCGCAATGCCCGCTCCGACGATGCCGCCAATGATCGAATGGGTCGTTGAAACCGGCGCGCCGGAATAGGTGGCGATATTGATCCAGACGGCCGACGAGGCGAGCGCCGCCATCATCACCCAGACGATCGTCTGGGCCCCGAGAATGTCTTCTCCGTAAATGATGCCCGCCTCGACCGTCAGTGTCACCTGACGGCCGGCGAGCATCGCGCCAGCGATTTCGAAGACGGCGGCGATTGTCAGCGCCGTTACCATCGACATCGCCTTGGCGCCAACGGCCGCGCCGACGTTGTTGGTGACGTCGTTGGCGCCGATGTTCATCGCCATGTAGCCGGCGATCGCGGCTGCGGCGATGATGATCGGCGCGGTCGCCGAGTTCGTCACGAAGCTTGCGGCAAATGCCATGCTGAGCAGCAGGAACAGGAGAGCGAGGCCCGGGGCTGCCAGACCACGCATCACCTGCTGCGATGCCTCCTCGGCAAGGCTGAACTTGTCCAGATCCTTGTCGAGCGTCTGCTTTTCAAGGCGCGTGCGCGACTTTGGCAATGGCGGTCTCCCTTTTCACCATGGCCACTACTGCCACCGCGAAATGCTTTCAAGCGGAATTGATGATGTCTGCAAAGCTGTGCAAAAGATGGCCGAAGATATCGCCCGCGGTGGCTAGCCGGTGACGGCCTTGGGGACCGGCGAGGGCGGTGCCGCCACGCGGCGGCCGAAGGCGAGGATAAGCTCCTTCAGTGTCGGCTCTGCGACACGGCTGGCTGCCTCCTCGCAGCTGACCCATTCCAGCTTGCGCACACCTTCCTCGGGGAAGTGCTTGCAGAGATCGTCTACCTCGAGGGCATGCACCTGGACCTTGACCGAGATCTTCAGGCCGTGATCCATGCGCTTCTTGTAGAGATAGAAGCCGGCCGGGGCCTTCTGCACTCGGCCCTTGACGCCTGCCTCTTCATAGGCCTCGCGCTCGGCCACCTCGTGGGCACGCTTGCCTTGCATAGGCCATCCCTTGGGAATGACCCAGCGGCCGGTATCACGGCTGGTGATCAGCAGAATCTCGAGCGCCTTGGACTTCTTGCGAACACGGAAACAGAGCGCTGCATATTGCATGCGCGCCGGTCGACGCAGCATCAGCTGCACATCGGATGCGAGCCGGTTCAGGAAGTTCAAGGTCGTTTGCTCTCCTCTTAGCGAATCAGTGTTCGTTGGACGTTCCAGCCAGTATGCCAGCGTCGCGTTGCGTGTAAACGTCGCACCGTGTCGGCTGCCGGATATGCGGTCAGCTTCGCTGCAAACTGTGGTCCCGATGCGACAGAATATGGTGCTTTCGCGCCTGTTTTGCCAGCGGGGCGGCAACCGGGCGTTGGTCCCGGCTTCAGCTCGCCTGATCGCGCTGCTGGAGGCGCAGCCGCGCGATGCGCGCCCACTCGCCGGTGCGCTCGGCCTCGCGGGTGGAGGCGGCAACAAAATCGATATGGCTTTGGGCAGCGGCCTTGGCCGCTTTCGGGTCTCCGGCCATGATCGCGTCGTAGATTGCCTCGTGTTGCGCGAGCAGCCGGTCACGCGCCCCTGGCGCGTCGAAGACCGAATTGCGGTGAAAAAAGATCCCCTGCGTCAGCAGCCGGTAACAGGCGCGCAGCGTGTGCATGAGGATGATGTTGTGGGCGCTTTCGCCGATCGCCTGATGCAACTCGACGTCGGAGGCTAGTTCGTCGTTGAAGTCACCACTGCGGTGGGCGGTTCGCATTCGCTCGATAATGCGCGTGAGGATATCGCGGTCGAAATCCGTTGCGCGCGTTGCCGCCAGTTCCGCGGTCAAGCCTTCGAGTTCGCGGCGATATTCGAGATAATCCTGCGTCGCCTTGTGGTGGCGGCCGATCAGCTCGATCAGCGGCTTGGAGAAGACTTCGCCGACGACATCGGCAACGAAGGTACCGCCGCCGTGGCGGCTCTCGACGAGGCCGCGCGCCTCCAGTTCCTTCAACGCTTCGCGCAGGATCGGCCGCGACACGTCGAAACGCTTCGACAGTTCCCGTTCGCCCGGCAGCCTGTCGCCGTCGCGCAGGATGCCTTCGAGGATGAGAAGCTCGATCTGTTGGACAACCTCGTCCGCCGTGCGGCTGTGGCTGATGCGGGCATAGAGGTCGATCTGGTCTTCGGTCACGCTTGGGTCTCCCATGCGCCGCAATCTAGGCATCGGCAGCCAACTGGTCAATTTCCTTGTCCACTTTGGCCGCCCTGACAAAAGTCAAACTGCGGCAATGCGTCCTTTTGCTTTTGCTCATTCGGTTGATAAGAGAGTCATGATGAACGCGTGAGGGGGATAAAGCGCTTCATGGCAAAGGGAAGTTTTGCATTTCCGGTCGCGCCGATGCGAGCGCAGGCGCTGGGCGAGGTCCATTCGCGGCCTTACGCCCTGGTGGCGACGCCGCGCGTGATCTTTCAGCTCGCCTTCATGACCGAGGGCGGCTCGATCGTCGACCACGCCGTTCTGTCGGAATTGTCGCGTTCGCGTGGCATTGCGCCGCCTGGACGCGATGCCAACCATCATGCCATGGCCTGGGGGCAGGGCACGCTGCGCTGGGAACGGCATACGGAATTTTCGACCTATTTTTGGGACGGCCCGGCGCCGGAGCATTTCGGTGGCGAGGTGGCGATCCACCCATTCGGCGACGGCTTTTCGCCGCCCGGCTCGCTCATTTCGGGCATCCGCCTCGAGATCCGCGCGGACTCACCGGAGACCCGCGAGGCGATCAAGGCTTTCGACCCGACCAGCCTCTGTTACAGCGAGACGAAGAACGGCCAGGCGATCCTCGTCACTGACTTTCGCCAGAACGGTGACGGTCTGACGCAGATCCTGGTGATCGACCGCGGCATGACCGAGGCCGGCACCGGCGCGTTGATCCAGCGTCTGCTCGATATCGAAACCTATCGGACGCTGGCGATGGTCGGCCTGCCGTTGGCGCAATCACTGTCGCCGGAGATCCGCCGCACCGAAGACGGCCTGACGGCGATCACTCAGCGCATGAAGGAGAACGTCCGCGAAGAGGCGGACGACATGCTGGCGGAGATCACCCGGCTTGCGGCCGATCTGGAGGCGGGTGCTGCACTCAGCCTCTATCGCTTCGGCGCCAGCCGCGCCTATTACGGCATCGTCCAGGAGCGCATCCGCACCCTGGCCGAGACGGCGGTCCCCGGCTACGAGACGATCGGCACCTTTCTCGAGCGTCGGCTGGCGCCGGCAATGCGCACCTGCCAGTCGGTGGAGGAGCGGCAGGCGAACCTGTCGCGCAAGCTCGCCCGCGCCACCGCGCTCCTGCGCAGTTGGGTCGATGTCGAACTGGAGCGGCAGAACAGCGCCCTTTTGAACTCGATGGATCGGCGCGCGAAGTTGCAGCTGCGGCTGCAGCAGACTGTCGAGGGTCTGTCGGTTGCCGCGATCTCCTATTACGTCGTCGGTCTGTTCGGCTATCTCGCCAAGGCGGTCAGCCATGAGCTGCCGATCGATCCCGGTCTGTTGACCGGACTTGCCGTGCCCTTCGCGGTCGCCGGCGTCTGGCTCATCGTTCGCCGCATCCGCCACCATCACGGCGACGGCGAGCACAAATAGCGCCTATCGTTCCCAATAGGGGACAGGCCCGTAGAGGCCGGCGAGATAATCGATGAACAGGCGCACCTTGGCCGGCAGGAACTGGCGGCTCGGGTAGACGGCCGATAGCGTCAGGTTCTTCGAGCCCTCCCATTGCGGCAGCACCTGCACCAGCTGGCCGCTGCGCAGCTCCGGGCCGATATCCCAGGTGGAGCGGAGCGCGATGCCGGCGCCGGCGATCACCGCCGCCCGGACGATTTCAGAGGAATTGGTCACCAGCGGCCCTTCGGGGTGCCAGACGAGCGATCCCTCCGGCCCTTCGAGCTTCCAGTTGTCGTTGTTGTGGGCGGGCAGGCAGAAATGCCGGGCGAGGTCGCCAATCTCGTTCGGGGCGCCGTTGCTGGCAATGTAGTCCGGCGAGGCGCAGAGCAGCCTGCGGACCGGCGCGAGCTTGCGCGCTACCAGGCTCGAATCGGTCAGCTCACCGATGCGCACGGCCATGTCGAAGCCCTCGGCGACGATATCGGTAAAGTCGTCGGTGAGCACGATGTGCAGCTTGAGATCCAGATGGTCCTTCATGAAGCCGGTCAGATGCGGCGCGATATGCATGCGGCCAAAGGAGGTCGGCGCCGAAATGCGAAGCACGCCCTGCGCCTGCGACGAGCGTCCTGAGGCATAGGCTTCCGCCTCTTCGATGCCCGTGAGGATGCCGAGCACGCGGTCGTAGAAGCCCTGGCCCGCCTCGGTTAGCGAGATCTGCCGGGTGGTGCGCTGCAACAGGCGCGTGCCCAGCCGGTCTTCCAGCCGCTTGATCCGTTTGGAGATGACCGCGGGGGAAAATCCGAGCGCCCGCCCTGCTGCCGACATACTGCCGGAGGAAACGACGCGTGCAAAAATCTCAAGATCGCCTAAATTCGTCATCAATCGTTGCCATTGTTTCCGAAATGGAAAAGCTCGATAGCATTTGCGAGGGGGCTATCCTAGTGGTAAAGAAAATGAACCAATTGACATATGGGCGGAGGATTTGATGGCGGAAACGATCGGCTTTCTGCAGCCAAGGCCGGCCGTCATCGCCCGGCGCCGCGAGATCGCTGCTGACCTGGCAGACCTGCTGCCATCAGGCTGCCTCATCAGCGACGAGCGCGGCTTAAAGCCGTTCGAGACCGATGCCTTCATCGCCTATCGCCGCATGCCGCTTGCCGTCGCCCTGCCCGAGACGACCGAACAGGTGGCAGCGGTGCTTAAATATTGCAGCCGCTACGGCATTCCCGTCGTGCCGCGTGGCGCCGGCACCTCTTTGTCCGGCGGCGCCATCCCCCAGGAAGACGCTGTGGTAATCGGCCTCTCGAAGATGTCGCGCATCCTCGATATCGACTTCTTCAACCGCACCGCGACGGTCCAGGCCGGTGTGACCAATCTCAATATTTCCGAAGCCGTTTCCGCCGATGGCTTCTTCTACGCGCCGGATCCGAGTTCGCAGCTTGCCTGCACCATCGGCGGCAATATCGGCATGAATTCCGGCGGCGCCCATTGCCTGAAATACGGCGTCACCACCAACAATCTGCTGGGCGTGAAGATGGTGCTGTTCGACGGCACGATCATTGATCTCGGCGGCAAGGCGTTCGATGCGGCCGGCTACGATCTGCTCGGCCTTGTCTGCGGCTCGGAGGGGCAGCTCGGCATCGTTACCGAGGCAACCGTGCGGCTGATCGCCAAGCCCGAGGGCGCCCGCCCGGTGCTGTTCGGCTTTGCCTCCTCTGAAGCCGCCGGCGCCTGCGTCGCCGACGTCATCGGTTCCGGCATCATCCCCGTCGCCATGGAATTCATGGACAAGCCGGCAATCGAGATCTGCGAAGCCTTTGCCCATGCCGGCTATCCGCTGGATGTGGAGGCGCTACTGATCGTCGAGGTGGAGGGCTCGGAGGCCGAGATGGACGCGATGCTCGCAAGCATCATCGACGTTGCCCGGCGCCACGGCGTTACCACAATCAAGGAAAGCCAATCGGCGCTCGAGGCGGCGCTGATCTGGAAGGGCCGCAAATCGGCGTTCGGCGCAACCGGACGCATCGCCGACTATATCTGCATGGACGGCACCGTGCCGCTCAGCCAGCTTTCCCACGTTCTGCGCCGCACCGGCGAGATCGTCGCTTCCTACGGTCTGCGCGTCGCCAATGTCTTTCACGCCGGCGACGGCAACATGCATCCGCTGATCCTCTACAACATCAACGACCCCGATGATGCGGCACGCGCCGAAAGCGCCGGCAACGACATCCTGAAGCTTTGCGTCGATGCCGGCGGATGCCTGACCGGCGAACATGGCGTCGGTATCGAGAAACGCGATCTCATGCTGCATCAGTTCACCCAGACCGATCTGGACCAGCAGATGGCGGCGCGCGCCGCCTTCGATCCACAATGGATCCTGAACCCGTCCAAGGTCTTTCCGCTCGAAGGACGCCCCGCCGCATGATCGTGCATTTCGAGCCTGCGAGCGAAGAGGGGATCGCAACCGTGGTTCGGGCGATGGCCGCGGAAAGGGCGTCGCTTACCGTCATCGGCGGCGGCACGCGCTCCGGCCTCGGCAACCCCGTGCGCGCCGACCGGGTGCTGTCCACCCGCCGTCTCTCAGGTATTGTCAGCTACAACCCGGCGGAAATGACCGTCAGCGCGCTCGCCGGGACGCCGCTTGCCGAGGTCGAGGCGGCCCTTGCCGAAAACCGGCAGATGCTGTCATTCGAACCGATGGACCACCGCCCGATCTTTGCAACGACCGGCGAACCGACGATCGGCGGGGTTTTCGCGGCCAATGTCTCGGGGCCGAGGCGCCTCATCGCCGGTGCCGCTCGCGACAGCCTGCTCGGCGTCCGTTTCGTCAATGGCAGGGGCGACGCGATCAAGGCTGGCGGCCGGGTGATGAAGAACGTCACCGGCCTCGATCTGGTAAAACTTTTGGCGGGCTCGCACGGAACGCTTGGAATTCTGACCGAGGTGACATTCCGCGTGCTGCCGAAGCCGCCAGCCTGCGAAACCGTCGTGGTCTCGGGCTTGAACGATGCCGAGGCGGCGGCCGTGATGGCAGAAGCCATGGCGCAAACGGTCGAGGTATCAGGTGCGGCGCATCTGGCCGAGAGCGTCCGCGGCCGGTTCATCGCCGGCGGCCTGCCCGATGGCGCAGCAACCGTTCTTCGGCTGGAAGGCTTGCAGGCCTCGGTCTCGATCCGCGCGGAAAAACTGTCGAAGGCGCTCGAAAAGTTCGGTCCGGTATCGCGGCTCGATGCGGAGCAGACGGCGGCGCTCTGGTTGGAGATCCGCGATGTGAAGCCCTATGCAGATGGCACGGATCGCCCGCTCTGGCGTGTCTCGGTTGCGCCTTCGGCCGGCCACCAACTGGTTGCCGCGTTGCGCCTGCAAACGGGTGTCGATGCCTTTTATGACTGGCAGGGCGGACTTGTGTGGCTGCGCATGGAGGCCGATCCGGAGGCGGCGCTGGTGCGCCGCTATATCAAGGCGCTTGGCGGCGGCCATGCGAGCCTCGTTCGCGCAGCTGACGGCTTTCGCGCGACCATTCCATCGTTCGAGCCGCAACCCGCGCCGGTGGCGCTGTTGAGCGAGCGCGTCCGGGAAAAGTTCGATCCACAGCGGATCTTCAATCCGGGCCGGATGCAGGCCGTCTCCTGAGGCACGGGGAAATGACGAGAGAGGGAGGTATCGATGAGTGACAATGGTCCGCAGGCTCCGCCTCCCAGAGAGACCGATCGCTGGCTGGAGCCCGGGAAGGTCAACGTCCAGGTCATTTATGTGCTCTATCTCGTCGCTTTCGCCGTGGGGATCACGTCTGTCATCGGCGTCGTGCTTGCTTATCTCAACCGCGGCAAGGGTGCGCCCTGGGTCCAGACACACTATACTTGGGCGATCCGCACCTTCTGGATTGCGCTGTTGTTCGGTCTCATCTCGGCGCTGCTGATGGTGTTGCTGATCGGGTTTTTAGGGTTTATCGCCACCGCGGTCTGGATCGTCGTGCGCTGTGTCGTCGGCCTGCAACGCGCCGCTCGCGAGGAGCCGATCAGCAATCCGGAAAGCTGGATGATCTAAACCGTGTGGCGCAAAAGTGTGTAGCGGTTTTGCGACAGCGACATGGGAAAACAAGAGCTTGAAATGCGGTAAGCGATCAGAGATCGCAACGCGCGTGAGGGGCAGAGCCCCGATACTGGAGTAGCCGCTTGCAAACGAACTTTACGCCCGCGCAGCTTGCCGATCCGCATGTGGCCGAATCCGAGGCCATCCTGCGCAAATGCGTGCATTGCGGTTTTTGCACCGCCACCTGTCCCACCTATGTGACGCTTGGCGACGAGCTCGATAGCCCGCGTGGCCGCATCTATCTCATCAAGGATATGCTGGAGAACAGTCGGCCGGCCGACACCGAAACCGTGACGCATATCGACCGCTGTCTGTCCTGTCTCGCCTGCACCACCACGTGTCCGTCAGGCGTCGACTACATGCATCTCGTTGATCATGCCCGTGTTCATATAGAGAAGACCTACAAGCGGCCATTGAAGGATAGGCTGGCCCGCGCCGTGCTGGCGCAAGTCCTGCCCTATCCCTCGCGTTTTCGCCTTGCCTTGAAGGCGGCCGCTTTCGGAAGGCCCTTTGCCAGGGTTCTGAAAAAGGTGGCGGCGCTCAAGACCTTCGGAGTGATGCTCGATCTGGCGCCGAAGGCGGTGCCGGAGCCCTCGGCGACCGCGATCACGGGCACCCATGCCGCCAGCGGCAAGCGCGTCGGCCGCGTTGCGCTGCTGAACGGTTGCGCGCAACCGGTACTGAAGCCGGAGATCAACGAGGCAACCATCCGCCTCCTTACCCGTCTCGGCATAGAGGTGGTCGTCTCGGCAGGCGAGGGCTGTTGCGGCGCGCTGGTGCATCACATGGGGCGGGAGGGCCAGGCGCTCGACGCGGCCCGGCGCAATGTCGATGCCTGGCTGAGCGTGGCAGACGAAGGTAGTCTCGATGCGATCATCATCACCGCATCCGGCTGCGGCACGACGATCAAGGATTATGGCCACATGCTGCGCCTCGACCCCGCCTATGCGGAAAAGGCAGCAAGGGTCTCGGCCATGGCGAAGGACATCACCGAATACCTGTCGACTCTGGATCTTCCAGTGCAGGATCCGCGCGGCATGACCGTGACCTATCATTCCGCCTGCTCCATGCAGCACGGCCAGAAGATCACCATGGCGCCGAAGCAACTGTTAAAACAGGCGGGGTTCGTCGTGCGCGATCCCGCAGAAGGCCATCTCTGTTGCGGCTCGGCCGGCACCTACAACATCCTGCAGCCGGAGATCTCGCAGAAGCTCAAGGACCGCAAGGTCAAGAACCTCGCGGCGACGAAGCCCGACGTGATCGCCACCGGCAATATCGGCTGCATCACCCAGATCGCGACCGGCACGGCGATCCCGATCGTCCACACGGTCGAACTGCTCGACTGGGCCTATGGCGGCGCGAAACCGGCTGGATTGTGAAACGAAAAATGCCGGCGCGATGGCGCCGGCATTGGTTTTTCTGGGCTATTTCTGGCGAGCGTATCAGCCGCCAAAGATCTGGCGGAAGATATCGACGCCGCGATCGTTGAAGTAGGTATCGCCGGTCTTGCTGCCGGGTCCGATGACGATCACCTTGGTGCCGACGTCGGCCCGGTCGTAGAGGTGCTCGATGTCGTTATTCATCATGCGGATGCAGCCCGAAGACATATTCTGGCCGATCGTCCACGGCTGGTTGGTGCCGTGGATGCGGAAGATCGTGTCGCGGCCGCCCTTATAGAGATACATGGCACGCGCGCCGAGCGGGTTGTCGATGCCGCCTTCCTGCGTGATCGGCAGGATGCGGCCCTTGGCGGCTTCGCGGCGGCGCATTTCTTCCGGCGGCGTCCAGGTCGGCCATTCAGCCTTGCGGCCCACCTTCACCACGCCTGACCAGCCGAAGCCTTCACGACCGACGCCGATACCGTATCGGGTCGCGCGGTTCGGACCGTCGATGTAGTAGAGAAACTTGTTGTTGGTATCGACAATGATCGTGCCGGGGGCTTCGTCGGTGCTGAAGCGAACCTTGGTGCGCCAGAATTGCTTCGGCGGCTTTTTCTGCGTCGCGACAAGGACGATATCACTGCTCTTGGGAGTGGTTCCGGATGTCGGCGCGGGCGTGAAAGCCTGGGCATTGGCGGCGGCAAGAATAGCGCTGGTCGCGATGGCGATCGCGACCAATTTGCTGGCATGACGTTTCATATACGATTCCCTCTAAGCCCTCGTTACATCAAGGCTATGCAAATTGGCCCGAAGTTCAAGCCCGGGATACATCCGATAGACCGAACATGGTCACGGATTTTGTATCTTTAAGCCCGTCTGTTGCCTGAAGATCACGACCAGGCAACAGCAAAACGTATGGGGAGAGGGAAATATTCTATGTCCGGCGCCAATTATATGACGATAACCTTGGTGCCGACATTCACCCGTTCATAGAGATCGACGACGTCCTCGTTGCGCATGCGGATGCAGCCTGAGGAGACCGCGTAACCGATCGTCCAGGGCGCATTGGTGCCGTGGATGCGGTAAAGCGTCGAGCCGAGATACATGGCGCGTGCGCCAAGCGGATTTTCCGGGCCGCCGTCCATGCGGGCCGGCAGGTAGTGCCCCTTGGCGGCTTCGCGCGAGATCATTTCCGTCGGCGGCGTCCAGCTCGGCCATTCCGCCTTGCGGGTGACCTTATGAGCGCCGGCCCATTCGAACCCCGGCTTGCCGACGCCGACACCGTAGCGCCGTGCCTGACCATTACCGGCGACAAGGTAGAGGAAACGATTGTTGGTATCGATGACGATCGTGCCTGCCTTTTCCTTGCCGTCGTAGGCAACTGTCTGCGGCAGATACTGCGGGTCGAACTTAGACTTGACGGGACGCTGGGCGCGGGTGGCGTTGACCGGTTGTACCAGCGGGGCGCCGACGCGGCGTTTTGCCTGCGGCTTCACGGTCAGGCCCTGATAATACTGTTTTCGGGTGGTGGTCGGTATCTGCTGGCGGTAGATGACCCGGCGCGCCTGTTGCGGCTGGCCGCCGAGCTGCATCACCCACGGGGCGGTCAGGTCTGGGCTGACGATCACCGGCGGCCGGTTCTGGTACCGGTCCTGGGCCTGCGCCTGGCCGGCGACGAGGGTGAGGATGGATGCGGCTACAACAAGGGATTTTTTCAACATCGGACGGACTCGCTACCTTTCGCCGAAACGTATCAAAATGGGGCGCGGCCAGCCGGAGAACGGGTCTCCAGGACGGACGGCATGCGCCTTGGCAATGGGGCGATCGTGTCATCGCGGCGCCACGGAATGGTAAACGGCAGCCCGCGAAAGGGAGGAAGCGCCGATAAAGCTTTGGGTAGGGTTATCCGTCGCTTTAGGAATCTGGTTTGTGAATGGTAAATGCGGAAGAGCACGATGAAACGGGGCTGGTAATGACGACCAAGGGCATAATGATTGGCGAAGACGGCCTTGGGCGTTGCGCCTGGCAGAGCAATCTCGATGACTACAGACGGTATCACGACGAGGAATGGGGGCGGCCGGTTACCGATGACCGGCGCCTCTTCGAGAAGATCTGTCTGGAGGGGTTTCAATCCGGCCTCTCCTGGCTGACGATCCTGCGCAAGCGCGAGGCCTTTCGCGCCGCCTTCGCCGGCTTCGACGTCGATGCGGTTGCCGCCTTCGGCGATGCTGACATCGAGCGCTGCCTTGGCAATACCGGCATCGTGCGCCATCGCGGCAAAATCGTCTCGACCATCAACAACGCCAAGCGCGCCCAGGAGCTTAAAGCCGAGTTTGGTTCGCTTGCTGCCTATTTCTGGTCGCACGAACCCGGCCCGGACGAGCGGCCGGCATTTGTCAGCTATGAAGCGATCGCCGCCAATCCGACGACTCCGACCTCGACGCTGATCTCCAAGGATCTGAAAAAGCGCGGCTGGACCTTCGTCGGCCCGACGACGATCTATGCCTTCATGCAGGCCATGGGGCTTGTCAACGACCACATCGAAGGCTGCCATTGCCGCGCGACGGTCGAGGACATGCGGCGGGCGCTGACGCGCCCGCAACCCTGAATTTGCATCTTTCCAGGAACGGCTTCAGCCACCGTTCTTGGCAAGCCAATCCTTCATCATCTGGATCTCGCCCTCCTGGGCCTTGATGATGTCTTCCGCCAGTTTGCGCAGTTGTTCGTCCTTGCCGTATTCGAGTTCGACCCTGGCCATGCCGATCGCGCCCTGATGATGGGCGATCATGCCCCGCACGAAGTCGACATCGGCGTTGCCGGTAAAGGCGATGTCCATGCCCTTGTGCATGCGGGCGTTGACCTCGGCGAAAGCCTTGCTGGAGGCGGAGGTGTCGCCGGCCGGCGCCGCCGCCTCAGCCGATCCGTGATGCATGCTGCTGCCGTGGTCCTGGGCCATAGCGGGAGCATAAAGTGACGCGATCAGGACTGAGGCTGCTATGATCGTTTTCAAAGACATGATGGTTTCCTTCTTCATCTCATTATCATCTCGCGCGACTGAGGCAGCGCCGTGCAATCGCCGAAATGTCGGCCGGTTGTTGCGGCCGGTCATATGGAATTTCGTTTCGTCAGCGCAGCCGATACACCCGAAGGTGAGCCACGATGACGGTCACACAAGCAGGAACGACTTGGGTGGTGGCGAGCGCGGCCCGATCGTGATCGCGTGCAATGCGGGATATGTCGCTGCCGCCAGACGCGACGATGTCGTGGTCGCCGGATCGAACATCAAGGCAATTGGCTCGATCGCGATGCAGGCCGAACAGGACGAAGGATGCGCCTGTTTTTTCGAGTGGTCCTTGCATGCCCGGATATCTTCGCAGGAGATCGCATGGCCAGCGTGAACGGCTTGCTTTTGCGACGAGTCATGGGCGGCGGTTTGTGCGGCACCGGCCGCCAGGTCCTGGGCCTGCAGCATCGCCGAAGGCGCGCCTGAGAACAGGGCTGCAACGAACAGGAGTATGACGGCGGCAAAACGCATGCCCTTTACTTAGGATGGCCCGTGGCAAAGAGAAGACGTGATCGGCACGCTGCCGGTCCGATCGTTGCCTTCGCGCACGCCTGGAGCCGCTTTGCGCCGTGCTAACCCTTGCCGCCCATGCCTCTATCCGATAGGGAAAGCTCGAAACCCGCTGACAGTCCGGAATGCTCCCCATGACCGAGAAACAAAAGAAACCGCAGAAGCTCAAGGCACGCCTTCCGCGTGGCTTTGTCGACCGTTCGGCCGCCGATATTCGCGCCACCGACGACATGATCGTCAAGATCCGCGAAGTCTATGAGCGTTATGGTTTCGATCCGGTCGAAACGCCGCTGTTCGAATACACCGATGCGCTTGGAAAATTCCTGCCCGACAGCGACCGCCCGAACGAGGGCGTGTTTTCGCTGACGGATGACGACGACCAGTGGATGTCGCTGCGCTACGACCTGACGGCGCCGCTTGCCCGTCACGTCGCCGAGAACTTCAACGAGATCCAGCTTCCCTTCCGCACCTATCGCGCCGGCTACGTTTTCCGCAACGAAAAGCCGGGCCCGGGTCGCTTCCGCCAGTTCATGCAGTTCGATGCCGATACGGTCGGTGCCGCCGGCGTCCAGGCGGATGCCGAAATGTGCATGATGATGGCCGACACGATGGAAGCGCTCGGCATCAAGCGCGGCGACTACGTGATCCGGGTCAACAACCGCAAGGTTCTTGATGGCGTCATGGAGGCGATTGGCCTCGGCGGCGACGACAAGGCGAATGCCCGCCTGACGGTGCTGCGCGCCATCGACAAGCTCGACAAGTTCGGTCCCGAAGGCGTGCGCCTGCTGCTCGGCGAAGGCCGCAAGGACGAGAGCGGCGACTTCACCAAGGGCGCCGGTCTGAACGGCGAGCAGATCGACAAGGTCCTGTTCTTCGTTGGCATCCAGGACTACGCCGAAAGTGCCGCCGAACTCGCAGCGCTCGTTGCCGGCACAGCCAAGGGCGGCGAGGGCGTCGAGGAACTCAACACCATCCGCAGCCTGGTCGTGAGCGCGGGCTACGAGGCCGATCGCATCAAGATCGACCCTTCGGTCGTTCGCGGTCTCGAATATTACACCGGCCCGGTTTTCGAGGCCGAGTTGCAGTTTGCCGTCACCAATGAGAAGGGCGAAAAGGTCGTCTTCGGTTCGGTCGGCGGCGGCGGACGTTACGATGGTCTCGTCTCGCGCTTCATGGGCCAGCCGGTGCCGGCCACCGGTTTCTCGATCGGTGTTTCGCGCCTGATGACCGCGCTCAAGAACCTTGGCAAGCTCGGCACGTCGGACGTCGTGGCACCGGTCGTCGTCTGCGTTATGGACCGTGACATCGACAGCATGGGCCACTACCAGCGCTTCGTGCAGCAGCTCCGCCATGCCGGCATTCGCGCCGAGATGTACCAGGGCAACAAGAAGAACTTCGGCGACCAGCTGAAATACGCCGACCGTCGCGGTGCGCCGCTCGCGATCATTCAGGGCGGCGACGAGCGCGCCGCCGGTCTGGTGCAGATCAAGGATCTGATCGAGGGCAAGCGCTTGTCGGGCGAAATCGAGGACAATGCGGCATGGCGCGAGGCGCGGGTGGCGCAGGTCTCCGTGCCCGCAGGCGACCTTGTCGAAAAGGTGCGTGAAATGCTCGCGGCACAGGCCGAGGACCGGGCAAGGGCAGGCTGACGGCGATGCCTCTGATCAACCTTCCCGCCTTCTCCGCAGATCTGCTTGCCGAGTTCGAAAGTCTCGGCACGCTTCGGGTCGACACACCGGTGATCCAACCGGCGGAGCCGTTTCTCGCCATGGCTGGCGAGGATCTTCGCCGCCGCATCTTCATGACCGAGAGTGAGACCGGAGAGAGCCTCTGTCTGCGGCCGGAATTCACCATCCCCGTCTGCCTTCGCCACATCGAAACGGCAACCGGCACGCCCAAGCGTTATGCCTATCTCGGCGAAGTGTTTCGTCAGCGCCGCGAAGGCGGCAACGAATTCTATCAGGCCGGCATCGAAGATCTCGGTGATACCGATATCGCCGCCTCCGACGCGCGTGCGGTCGGCAATGCCATGCGGGTGGTTGCCAATCGTCTTCCTGGCCGGCGCCTGGCGGTCACGCTCGGCGACCAGTCGGTCTTCGAAGCGGTCGTCGGTGCCTGTGGCCTGCCGGGCGGCTGGCAGAAGCGGCTGATCCATGCCTTCGGCGACCAGAAGCACCTGCAGAAGCTGCTTGCCGAGCTTGCCGATCCAAAGGCTGCCGGCGTCTTTGGCCCCGAGGTCGAGCGGCTGGCGATCGCCGGCATGCTCGATGACGAGGTGCGGCTTGTCGCCCATATCGGCGAAACCATGGAGGCGACGGGCTACTCCACCAATGCCAGCCGCTCGCCGCAGGACATCGCCCGCCGCCTGAAGGAAAAGATGGAACTGGCGAATACCCGGCTCGATCCGGAAACGCTGGATCTCGTGCGTGAATTCCTGGCGCTCGACATGCCGCTTGCCGAAGCGCCTGCCGCACTCTTCCGCTTTGCCGAGAAGACCGGATTGACGCTCGATGGAGCGCTGGCGCGTTTTGACGCGCGCGTGGCGGCGCTTGCCGGCATCGGCGCCGATGTCGATGTCATTCGCTATCGTGCCGCCTTCGGCCGCCCGCTCGACTATTATACCGGCCTCGTCTTCGAAGTCGAAGTCGAGGGGACACCGGCGGTGCTTGCCGGTGGCGGGCGCTTCGACCGGCTCCTAACCCTGCTTGGCGCGCGCGAACATATTCCCGCCGTCGGCTTCTCGCTCTGGCTCGACCGGATCGAAGCGGCGATCGCCGCCAGCGGAGGTGCCGCATGACCATCACCATCGCATTGCCGTCCAAGGGGCGGATGAAGGACGACGCCTCGGCGATCTTCGAGCGCGCCGGCATGAAGATCGTCGCCGTCGGCAATGACCGCTCCTATCGCGGCCGTGTCGAAGGCTGGGACGATGTCGAGATCGCCTTCCTGTCGGCCTCGGAGATTTCGCGCGAGCTCGGCAACGGCTCGATCGATTTCGGCGTCACCGGAGAAGACCTTGTGCGCGAGGGGCTTGCCAATGCCGACGCTCGCGTCGAGTTCTGCGCCCGCCTCGGCTTCGGCCATGCCGATGTCGTCGTCGCCGTTCCGGAGATCTGGTACGACGTCGACACCATGGCCGACCTCGGCGACGTCGCCGCCGACTTCCGCGCCCGCCACGGGCGGCGGCTGGCGATTGCCACCAAATACTGGCGGCTGACGCAGAACCACTTTTCCGGCAGCCACGGCATCCAGCTCTACCACATCGTCGAAAGCCTCGGAGCGACCGAGGGTGCGCCGGCCTCCGGCTCTGCCGACATCATCGTCGACATCACCTCGACCGGTTCGACCCTGCATGCCAACCACCTGAAGACCCTTGCCGACGGCGTCATACTGCGGTCGGAGGCCTGCCTGGTGCGTGCACGCAAGCCGGCGCATGACGGCGACCCGATCGTCGGTCGCATTCTCTCGGCGGTGCGCGACGCGCTTTGAAACTTAAGAACCGCCGCTCAGGCGCTCTGCCGGGCGCAGCGCAGGTTGGTATCTGCGCGGCGCAAGCGGCGGGTGCCGTTCGCGCCATTCGTTTCGAGGAGCATTCCATGGCCGACCTTTCCGCCTTTCCGATCACCAAGCGCTGGCCTGCGAAGAACCCGGACATCGTCCCAGCTCTATTCCTTGCCGACGCCGAACGGCGTGAAGATCTCCATTGTGCTCGAAGAACTGGGATTGCCCTACGAGGCGCACCGGATCTCGTTCGACACCAACGACCAGAAATCGGCGGAATTCCTGTCGCTCAACCCCAATGGCCGCATTCCGGCGCTCATCGATCCGCACGGCCCTGGCGGCAAGGCGATCGGGTTGTTCGAGTCTGGGGCGATCCTTCTCTATCTCGCGGAAAAGACAGTGAAACTTCTGCCTTCGGATGCGGCCGCGCGTTATGAAGCGATCTGCTGGGTGATGTTCCAGATGGGCGGCGTCGGCCCGATGCTCGGCCAGTTCGGTCACTTCTTCAAATTCGCTGCCGACAAGGTCGCCAACAACATCTATCCGGTGGAGCGCTACCGCGACGAATCGAAACGGCTGCTGGGCGTGCTGGAGGGGCGGCTCCAGGGGCGGTAATGGCTGATGGGCGATGAGTATACGATCGCCGACATCGCCACCTATCCCTGGGTCGAAGGTGCGCGCAAATTCTATGGCGGCGCCGATGTGCTCGACTACAAGAGCTTCCCGAATGTGATGGCCTGGGTCGACCGAGGACTGGCGCGTCCGGCAGCGCAAAAGGGCATGGAGATCCCGGCCAAGGGCTGACGATCGGCCGGCGTGGCCGTCGTTCGAGTTGACGAGGCTCGGGCGGAAAGGCTACGCCTTGTTGTACAAACGAATAAATGACGGGTGAGAGCGTGTCCGGAAAGCTTGTTGTTATCGGTGGCGGTCAGGCCGCCTTTGCGTTGGTCGCCAAACTGCGGGCGTTGAAGGACGAAAGACCGATCACCATCGTCGCGTCCGAGGCAAGCCTGCCCTATCAGCGTCCGCCACTTTCCAAGAAATACCTGCTTCGCGAGATGAGCCTTGATCGACTGCTTTATCGGGCGGAAGCCTGGTACGGCGAGCATGATGTCGACATCAGGCTGTCGACCACGGTGACGGATCTCGACCGAGATGCCAGCCGCGTGATGCTGAGCGACGGCACGTCGCTCGACTATGAGACGCTCGCGTTTGCAACCGGCGCCACCCCCCGTCGGTTGCCAGCCTCGGTCGGCGGCGATCTCGACGGCGTTTTCACCGTCCGCGACTTCAGGGATGCCGATCTGCTGGCTGAAGAGATGAAGCCGGGCAGGCGGGCGCTCGTCGTCGGCGGCGGCTATATCGGCCTTGAGGCCGCGGCCGTTGCACGAACGCTCGGGCTTGAGGTGACGGTCATCGAGATGGCCGACCGCATCCTGCAACGCGTCGCCTCCGCGGCGACGTCAGGCATCGTTCGAGAAATCCATCGATCGCGCGGTGTCGATATTCGCGAGGGAACAGGGCTCAACCGGCTGGTTGGCGAGAATGGCCGCGTTACCGGCGTCGAGCTTTCCGACGGGTCGGTGCTTCCGGTCGACCTCGTCATCGTCGGTATCGGCGTGACCGCCAACGACCACCTGGCGCACGACGCCGGTCTTGAAACCGCCGGCGGCATCGTCGTCGACAGCCACGGCCGCACCTCCGACCCGGCGATTTTCGCGATGGGCGATTGCGCCGTTCAGCCCTGGGGCAACATGCGCATCCGCCTCGAATCGGTTCAGAACGCCGTGGATCAGGCCGAGGCTGTTGCCGCCGTCATTGCCGGCGGTGTCGAGCCTTATGCGCCCAAGCCCTGGTTCTGGTCGGACCAGTACGATGTGAAGTTGCAGATCGCCGGCTTTGGCCTCGGCCACGACGAAACCATCGTTCGCCCCGGCCAGCGCGAGGGCAGCGTTTCGGTCTGGTATTTCCGCGAGGGCAAGCTTCTGGCCGTCGACGCGATCAACGACGCCAAGGCCTATGTCACCGGCAAGAAGCTGCTGGAGACGGGTATTCATCCGGACAGGGCCGTCATTGCCGATCCGCAATCGGATCTGAAGGCGCTTCTGGCCCAGGCTTAGAGCCTGTCGCGCAAAAGTGCGTAGCGGATTTGCGACATCGACAGGCGAAAACAGGGGCTTGAAGCGCACCAAGCGAATTCTACAGCGCCGCGCGTCTTATTAGACGCGCAAAGGTCGCTGTAGCACTTTGAATTGCTGCATGTTTTTATCCTTATATCGAAGACGATTTAAGGAAACATGCAGTAGAGACCCCGATGCGCTTTAGCGGTGTGACCGTCACAGCGTCATTGGGCCGCTTCGAAATCTTTAACTACAAGGCGTTGGCATTTCAGCCTTCGTTAAGGACGAAAGCAACGTCCTGTTTCGAAACGGACGTTGCGACCTGACTTTTCACAATTCCTTAAACGGCACGACGCCAACAGAAGCGATGAACCGGAAGTGGGCGTTCCATTTCCGGACCAGAAATTTCATTTAGGCGTTTGGCGATGTTCAAGGTTCTTACATGCCTCGTGGTCGAGCATGACCCAAAGCTGGTCGTGCTCGCCGCCCTCATCTGCTTCCTGTCGAGCTACGGTGCCGTGACCTTGCTTCAGCGAGGACGCGCATCCGCAGGCAAGGCGCGGGCGATATGGGCCGTGGCTGCCGGCATCGCCAGTGGCTTCGGCATCTGGGCGACCCACTTCATCGCCATGCTTGCCTACGACCCAGGCGTCGTGCTCGGCTATCAGATCGATCTGACGGCCCTGTCGCTTGCCGTCGCGGTCGTTCTGACGACGATGGCACTGCTGATTGCGACCTATGCGCAGGGACCTGTCGCCTGGATCGCCGGCGGCATCGTCCTCGGTTTCGGCGTCGCCTGCATGCACTTCCTCGGCATGGCGGCGCTCGATGTTCCAGGTACCATCCGCTGGGACTGGACGCTCGTCGTCGCCTCCGTCTTTGCCGGCTCCCTGTTCGATATCGGCGCCTTGCGGGCCATCACACACATCGATCGGCCGTTGAAAGCCAAAATTCTGGCGACGCTGTTCATGACGCTCGGTATCGTCGCCTTGCACTTCACGGCGATGGGTGCGGTGACGATCGAAGCCGATTTGCTGCTGCCGTCGCCCGAGGGGATGATACAGCCGCATTTTCTTGCTTTCGTCATCGCCGGAACCGCTTTCTTCCTGCTAACCATGGTCTTGCTTGCCGCAGGCTTTGCGCACCATGCCGAGCTTTCCGCCGCCGCCTCCGAGCGCGAATTCGCCCGCTTCGTGAAAAGCGTCAAGGACTACGCCATCTACATGCTCGACGCAAAAGGCCGCGTCGCGAGCTGGAATGCCGGAGCCGAAGCCAACAAGGGCTATACTGCCGACGAAATCGTCGGCAAGAGTTTCGGATGCTTCTATTCTCCCGAGGATCAGCGGGCAGGCGTACCGCAACAGGCGCTCGACGAAGCCTATGCCAACGGCAAGTTCGAGTGTGTAGGCTGGCGCTATCGCAGGGATGGCACGCGCTTCTGGGCGCATGTCGTGATCGACCCGTTCCTGCATGAGGATGGCACGCATGCGGGCTTCATCAAGATCGTCAAGGACATCACCAAGGAAAAGGTCGACGCCGACCGCATCGCCGAAGTGAGCAAGAATCTCGACATTGCGCTTGAGAACATGTCGCAGGGCATCTGCCTCTTCGACAGCGGCGACCGCCTGCTGCTATCCAACCGGCGCTGCCGCGAGATCTTCGGCTTCTCGGAGACGCTGGCCGGAAAGGGCCTGACGTTCCGCCAGATCCTCGACGAGGTTTTTGCCCGAACCTATTCCGATCCGGTCATCGCCCGGGCGAAATCGGAAGAACTCTATCAGAGGCACCGCGTCGACATGGTCGGCAAGGGCGGTGGCGACATCGTCGAAAAGCTGCCGAACGGTCGCTCGATCCTGACCAAGCACCGCACCCTCGCGGATGGCGGCTGGGTCAGCACCTACGAGGACATCACCGAGCGCCTGGACAGCGAGGAGCAGATTTCGTTCCTCGCTCGCCATGACAGCCTGACGGGCCTCCCGAACCGGCTGCAGTTCAGCAGCTATCTAGAGGAGGAACTCGATGCGGCCGCCTGGTTCTCGCGCAAGGTCGCGGTGATCGGTCTCGACCTCAATAAGTTCAAGGAAGTCAACGACCTGCATGGCCATGCTGCCGGCGATTTCGTGTTGGTGACGATTGCCCAGCGGATGAAGTCGCTGTTGCAGGAGGGCGAGTTCGTGGCCCGCTTCGGCGGCGACGAGTTCGCGGCCGTCAAGCGCTTCGAGGAATTGTCCGAACTCAACGACTTCCTCCGCCGCATCGAGAAAAGCCTGCATGAAGAAATGCGCTTCGGCGACTTCGAGTTGAAGTCCGGTGGCAGCATGGGTGTCGCGATCTATCCGCAGGACGCCGAGACGGCCGACACGCTGATCAACAATGCCGACCTTGCGATGTACCGCGCCAAGGCCGCGCTGAACCAGAGCGTCTGCTTCTACGAAGTGTCGATGGATGAGGCTGCACGCCAGCGCCGCAGCCTTGCCAACGATCTGTGGGATGCGATCGAGAAGAATCAGTTGGCGTTGCACTACCAGGTCCAGAAGTCGGTGATGTCAGGTGACGTCATCGGTTATGAGGTGCTTCTGCGCTGGCACCATCCCGAGCGCGGTATGGTGCCTCCGAACGAGTTCATTCCGCTGGCGGAAGAATGCGGCGCGATCCTGCCGATCGGCGAATGGGTTCTGCGCGAGGCCTGCCGCGAAGCCGCGGGCTGGCAGAGCACCCACAAGATCGCCGTCAATCTTTCGCCGGTGCAGCTTGCCAATGGTGACATCGTCAGCCTGGTCGAGGACGTGATTTCCGAGACCGGGCTCGACCCGAAGCGGCTGGAACTCGAAATCACGGAATCGACGATCATCGACGACAAGGAGCGCGCGCTCCTGACCCTTCGCCAGATCAAGGAGCTTGGGGTCACCATCGCGATCGACGACTTCGGCACCGGCTATTCGTCGCTCGAGACGCTGCGGTCCTTCCCGTTCGACAAGATCAAGCTCGACAAGAGCTTCATGTGGGAGGTGGAAGCAAGTCCGCAGGCAAAGGCGATCGTGCGCGCCATCCTCGCACTCGGGCAGAGCCTCTCGGTTCCTGTTCTCGCCGAAGGCGTCGAGACGCAGACGCAGCTCGATATCCTGCAGGCGGAAGGCTGTGACGAAGCGCAGGGTTACCTGCTCGGCAGACCAGCACCGATCTCAAGTCTCGCCATGGGCAAGGTGAAAGTGGCGGCCGCCTGACGGTCGCCGCCGCCTGCACGACACGGCGGCCCGGCAAACATCATTGAGGCTATTTCCAGGAAAGTGCGATGCGATTTTCCACCAGGAAACGCGTAAAGACAACGAGCTGGAACGCTTTTGGGACTCTGTTTAAGCGCGGAAGCGCTCTGTAGGCGGGAATGCACCTACTGGCGCAGAAGCATCTTTCCCGCACCTTCGACAAGGAAGCGCGGGAAGAAGAAGATGCCGTGGATCGTACCGGAATAGCGTTCTTCGAGGCCCGAGGATTCGCCGATGCAGAACACCGGCTGCTTGTGGCCGGATTCGAGGCTGATCGTCGTCGAGAAGCAGAAGGACGAACACGTGGTTGCCGCCTGCTCAAAAAGCTCGAGCACGTGGTTGCGGTCGGCGAGGTCGTAGCAGCGCACGAAATTGAGCAGCCCGCATTCGCTCTCGTTGAGACCGTGGATCGCGGACGCCTTCTCGCCAAGCCGGAACAGGCCCGTCGACAGGTCGCCCGACCAACCTTCGGAAACGCAGAACTGTTCCAGGAATTCCTGATGCGGGAGACCGGAATGCATCTGTCCCGGAACACCGAGGGGAACTGAATTTGTTCTCGTGATCTTAAACACGGTCTACCCCAGCACGACCCCTGGCGAATGTCGTCTTCCCACCAGGCAGGCCCATCCCCAATATACAACCCTCGCCAGCCATCGACCCATAGCAGGAAGAACACGCACGATAGTCGTTTGCGTCTTTCTGTACGGAAAGGTCACGAAACTGTGACGTAGCTCGCCAAGCGAAATGATTTCGCAGGAAAGGCCGGCTTAATTTGCGATGAAATACTTATATGCTTTGCGTGATGTTCTCAAAGAGAGCTTGGACACACAGTTAATATGAAAAGTTTGAGCGATTTTTCGCTCGCTTTAGGCCCACCATCCAGTCTCTCGTGAATCTCTGTCCACTTGGGGCGGTGTTATAGTTCGTTTTTTCTCAACTTCAACGCTTTTTTAGTGCCGCCGCAGCTACCGGGTAATTTTTCCTGCGGACAGCTTTGACGTGCACGTTAGATGCAACCGCAGGATTATCGCAAAAACGAGAAAGGGCGACCCGAGGGTCGCCCTTTCCGATCCGAATGGATCATCGTGGATCTGCTTGAACAGGTCCGCGATAAGGCTGGCGCCCTATCACATCATGTCCATGCTGCCCGTTCAGCGCGCTTGACGCGCTGAACCGCTCTTAGTGCATGGGCAAAGCTTTATGGACAATGCTGCGATTGGGCTGGCGCCCTATCACATCATGTCCATGCCGCCCGTTCAGCGCGCTTGACGCGCTGAACTGCTCTTGGTGCATGGGCGAAGCTCTATGGACAATGCTGCGATTGGGCTGGCGCCCTATCACATCATGTCCATGCCGCCCATGCCGCCCATGCCGCCCGGCATCGCCGGCGAGTCCTTCTTCGGCAGTTCGGCGATCATGGCTTCCGTCGTAACGAGAAGGCCAGCAACCGAAGCCGCGTCCTGAAGGGCGGTGCGAACAACCTTGACCGGGTCGATGATGCCCATGGCAATCATGTCGCCATATTCGCCGGTCTGGGCGTTGTAGCCGAAGTTGTCCTGGTCCTTGTCGAGGATCTTGCCGACAACGATCGAAGCTTCGTCACCAGCGTTCTCAGCGATCTGGCGGGCCGGAGCCTGCAGAGCGCGACGAACGATGTTGATGCCGGCTTCCTGGTCGTCGTTCACACCCTTGACGGTGATCTTGACGGAAGAACGCAGCAGGGCAACGCCGCCGCCCGGTACGATGCCTTCCTGAACAGCAGCGCGCGTCGCGTTGAGAGCGTCGTCGATGCGGTCCTTCTTTTCCTTCACTTCAACTTCCGTCGAGCCGCCAACGCGGATTACGGCAACGCCGCCAGCGAGCTTGGCAAGACGTTCCTGCAGCTTTTCGCGGTCGTAGTCAGAAGTGGTTTCTTCGATCTGAGCCTTGATCTGCGAAACGCGGCCTTCGATGTCGCTCTTCTGGCCAGCACCGTCGACGATCGTGGTGTTTTCCTTGGAGATCGAAACCTTCTTCGCACGGCCGAGCATGTCGAGCGTGACGTTTTCGAGCTTGATGCCGAGGTCTTCGGAGATCACGGTACCACCGGTCAGGATGGCGATGTCTTCGAGCATGGCCTTGCGGCGATCGCCGAAGCCCGGAGCCTTGACGGCAGCGATCTTCAGGCCGCCACGCAGCTTGTTGACGACGAGCGTAGCAAGAGCTTCGCCTTCGACGTCTTCAGCGATGATGAGGAGCGGCTTGCCGGTCTGAACGACAGCTTCGAGAACCGGGAGCATGGCCTGGAGGTTCGAGAGCTTCTTCTCGTGGAGGAGAACGAAGACGTCGTCGAGGTCAGCGACCATCTTTTCCGGGTTGGTGACGAAGTAGGGGCTGAGGTAGCCACGGTCGAACTGCATGCCTTCGACGACTTCGAGTTCGGTTTCGGCGGTCTTGGCTTCTTCAACCGTGATGACGCCTTCGTTGCCGACCTTCTGCATCGCTTCTGCGATGTCGAGGCCGATCTGACGCTCGCCGTTTGCCGAGATCGTGCCGACCTGTGCGACTTCTTCCGAAGTGTTGATCTTCTTGGCCTTGGCCTGGAGATCCTTGACGACTTCGGTGACAGCGAGGTCGATGCCGCGCTTCAGGTCCATCGGGTTCATGCCGGCAGCAACAGCCTTGGCGCCTTCGCGAACGATCGCCTGGGCCAGAACGGTTGCAGTCGTGGTGCCGTCGCCGGCGATGTCGTTGGTCTTCGAAGCAACTTCGCGGACCATCTGGGCGCCCATGTTTTCGAACTTGTCTTCAAGTTCGATTTCCTTGGCAACTGATACGCCGTCCTTGGTGATGCGCGGAGCGCCGAAGGACTTGTCGATGATGACGTTACGGCCCTTCGGGCCGAGCGTGACCTTTACGGCGTCAGCGAGGATATCGACGCCACGCAGCATCTTTTCGCGCGCGGTGCGGCCGAATTTGATTTCTTTTGCAGCCATTTGAGAAAACTCCCGGGCTCATTGCCCATTGGTTGTCATGAAAAGGTGTGGACGACGGCAGATCAGCCGATGATGCCCATGATGTCGGCTTCCTTCATGATGAGAAGGTCTTCGCCGTTGATCTTGACTTCGGTGCCCGACCACTTGCCGAACAGAACGCGGTCGCCAGCCTTGACGTCGAGAGCAACAACCTTGCCGCTTTCGTCACGGGCGCCCGAGCCAACAGCGACGATTTCGCCTTCCTGCGGCTTTTCCTTAGCGGTGTCCGGAATGATGATGCCGCCCTTGGTCTTTTCCTCAGACTCGACGCGGCGGACGACAACGCGGTCGTGCAGCGGGCGGAAATTGGTGCTTGCCATTAGTCTAATCCCTCGATCAAATGACACTACGGATCGCTCAACGACCCGATGGATGGGTGTCAGCACTCTCTTTTGTCGAGTGCTAGCGAGGCCGAGATAAGGCTGGGTCCGGGACGAGTCAAGGATTGGCCGTTCAAAAAATTTCAGGCGACATGATTATCGGCGGCTGATGACAGGCAACGAACGGCGGCCGGGCCGGAACGTTTGCCTGCCTATTGCATGAAGCGGTCGGAATTTGGGCAGATCCGATATCGAGGATTTGCCTGGTCTCGCTGCCCGATCCGGTTGTTATCATGAGCCTCGGGGTCGGCAGGCCCTGACGCTGATGTCCCGTGGACCGTCTCCTCGGCATGAGGGAGGGGCGGGCGCCGAATCCTTGGGAATGGCGGCGATTTTCTAGGCGCGAGGCTTGTATTCTCGGCCCTTCCTTGCCATGCAAGCCGGAAACCGAGTTTGCAGGAAGCCCGCATGGCCGCAAGGATCAACAGTTTTCGGGAAATCGCAGGGCGCTATGACGTCGTGCTCTGTGACGTCTGGGGTGTTCTCCACAACGGCGTTCAGGCGTTTGCGTCGGCCTGCGAGGCCCTGGCGGAAGCGCGTGCAGCAGGGCTTACGGTTGTCCTCATCACCAATTCTCCCCGGCCAAGCCCCAGCGTCAAGGTACAGATCCGCGGGCTGGGCGTTCCCGATGAAGCCTATGATCGCATCGTCACGTCGGGCGATGTGACCCGCACCTTGATCGCCGCAGCCGACAAGAAGATTTTCTTCATCGGCGCCGAACGCGATCTGCCGTTGCTCGAAGGGCTCGGCACCGAGATCGTCTCGTCGGAAGATGCAGAGACCGTCGTCTGCGCCGGCTTCTACGACGATGAAACCGAAACGCCGGAGCACTATCGCGCGACGCTGACCGGACTTGCCAAGCGCAAGATCCCGTTCATCTGCGCCAATCCGGACCTGGTGGTCGAGCGCGGCCACCGGCTGATCCCCTGTGCCGGCGCCATCGCCAAGCTTTACGAGGAGCTCGGCGGCGAAGCCCGGATCGCCGGAAAGCCCTATATCTCCATCTACCGTGCCGCGCTGACGGAAGCCAAGGCCGTTCGCGGTCCACTCGATCTGTCGCGTGTCATCGCCGTCGGCGACGGTATGCCGACCGATGTCAAGGGCGCCCAGGATGCCGGCTTCGATCTGCTTTACATCAGTGCCGGTATTCACGCGCAAGAATACATGAACGAAAGCCGCACCGACGAGGCGAAGCTTACTGCCTTCCTGAGGAAGGAAGGTGCTTCGCCGAAGTGGTGGATGCCCAGGCTCGCCTGACGGGAAGATCGAGATGACGGTTTTTCATCGCAACGAAACCCGCGACCCGCTGCCCGAGCGTCTGCGTGGCGGCGTTGTCGCCATCGGCAATTTCGACGGTGTTCACCGCGGCCACCAATCCGTGCTGGAGCGAGCGCTGGAAGAAGCCGCGGCACGCGTCGTTCCCGCACTGGTGTTGACCTTCGAGCCGCATCCGCGCACGGTCTTTCGGCCAGACACGCCGGTCTTCCGGCTGACGCCCGCACCGCTGAAAGCCCGTATCCTCGAAGGCATGGGGTTTGGCGCCGTCATCGAATACCCGTTCGATCGCACCTTCTCCGAACTTTCCGCGTCCGATTTCATCCATCGGGTGCTCCTGGAGTGGCTGCATGCCTCGCATGTGGTCACCGGGTTCGATTTCCATTTCGGCAAGGGGCGCGAAGGCGGTCCCGCCTTTCTGATGGCGGCGGGCGGCGAAAACGGCTTCGGCGTCACCCTGGTCGACGCCTTCCGCGATGAGAATGCCTCGGTGATCTCCTCGAGCTTCATTCGCTCGCTGCTCGGCCAGGGCGACGTTTCTCACGCGGCCGGCTTGCTCGGCTATCGCTACACGGTCGAGGCCGAAGTAATCGACGGCAAAAAACTCGGGCGGACCCTCGGCTATCCCACGGCCAACATGCGTCTACCGCCCGAGGTCGAACTTAGAACCGGCATCTATGCCGTGCGCTTCCGCCGGGCTGACGGCTCGCTCTATGATGGCGTTGCCAGCTTTGGCCGGCGTCCGACCGTCGACAGCGACGGCGAGGCGTTGCTTGAAACCTTCGTCTTCGATTTTTCCGGCGATCTCTACGGCGAGGTCTGTTCGGTTTCGTTCTTCGGCCACCTGCGCGACGAGCTGAAGTTCGACGGGCTCGACCCGCTGGTGGCGCAGATCCGAAAGGACGAAGACGAGGCGAGGGCGTTGCTCTCCGGCGTCACGCCCTTGAGCGATATCGATCGCCGGATCAACTTCGCCTAAAGAAATCCGTCGCGCCGAAGCGGCGGACCTTTTCAAAAGGCCGAAAACGCCTTAAACAACCGGCCACCATGACCCGGCACCGTCGACTGACCATCGATCAGCGAATTATTGGCCCGGCTTTCCGCGCGCACTAGGCCGCCGGAAGGTCCGGGATTTCGGCGTTTCCAACGCCTCAGTCATCTCTGGAGCGCCGCGCGTCTCTTGGACACGCTAAGGTAGCTCGAACACTTTGAAGCTGCGCATGATCCTTTTCCGAAAATCGATCCCGATTTCAGGGTTATGCGCCGGATACCGAACCCTTTCGCATGCGCGATGATCCGCGCGGAAAAGACGATTGCAAAGACCATGACAGATACCGCTGAGAAGATCGACTATTCCTCCACCCTCTATCTGCCGCAGACGGAGTTTCCGATGCGTGCCGGCCTGCCGCAGAAGGAGCCCGAAACGGTTTCCCGCTGGCAGAAGATGGGTCTCTACAAGAAGCTGCGTGCCTCGGCCGCCGGTCGCGAGAAATTCGTGCTGCATGACGGCCCTCCCTACGCCAACGGCAACATCCATATCGGCCATGCGCTGAACAAGATCCTCAAGGACGTCATCAACCGCTCGTTCCAGATGCGCGGCTTCGACGCCAACTACGTGCCGGGCTGGGATTGCCACGGCCTGCCGATCGAATGGAAGATCGAGGAGAAGTATCGCGAGAAGGGCCAGAACAAGGACGAGGTCCCGGTTAACGAGTTCCGCAAGGAATGCCGCGACTTCGCTGCGGGCTGGATCCAGATCCAGGCGGAAGAGTTCAAGCGCCTCGGCATTGAGGGCGACTTCGACAACCCCTATACGACGATGAACTTCCACGCCGAAGCCCGCATCGCCGGCGAACTGATGAAAATCGCCAAGATGGGGCAGCTCTATCGCGGCTCCAAGCCGGTGATGTGGTCGGTCGTCGAGCGCACGGCGCTCGCCGAAGCCGAAGTCGAATATGCCGACGTCGAAAGCGACATGATCTGGGTGAAGTTCCCGGTCACCGAAGGCTCGGCAGATCTTGCAGGCACCTTCGTCGTGATCTGGACGACCACACCCTGGACGATCCCCGGCAACCGCGCCATCGCCTTCTCCTCGCGTTACGCCTATGGTCTCTACGAGGTTGCGACTGCAGAGAACGATTTCGGTCCGCAGCCCGGCGAAAAGCTGATCTTCGCCAAACGTCTGGCAGACGAGTCCGCCGCCAAGGCGAAGCTCACCTTCAATTTCGTCCGCGACATCGAGGGCGCTGAACTGGCCGCCGTCACCTGCGCCCATCCGCTGCATGGGCTGGGTGGCGGTTACGCGTTCAAGGTGCCGTTGCTCGATGGCGACCATGTCACCGACGACGCCGGCACCGGCTTCGTGCACACGGCGCCGAGCCACGGCCGCGAGGACTTTGACGCCTGGATGGACAATGCCCGCGCGCTTGAAGCCCGCGGCATCTCCTCGGCAATTCCGTTCACCGTCGACGACGCCGGTTATTTCACCGCCGACGCCCATGGCTTCGGCCCGGACGCCGAAGGTGGCGCCGGCCGCGTGCTCGACGACAAGGGCAAGAAGGGCGATGCCAATGATCGCGTCATCAAGGCGCTGATCGCCCGTCACGCGCTGTTTGCCCGCGGCCGTCTGAAGCATTCCTATCCGCATTCCTGGCGTTCCAAGAAGCCGGTGATCTTCCGCAACACGCCGCAGTGGTTCGTCTACATGGACAAGGGCTTCGGCGACGGCACGACGCTGCGCTCGCGCGCCCTGTCGGCCATCGACGATACCCGCTTCGTCCCCGGCGCCGGCCAGAACCGCCTGCGTGCGATGATCGAGGGACGTCCGGACTGGGTGCTCTCGCGCCAGCGTGCCTGGGGCGTTCCGATCGCGATCTTTGCCGACGAGCAGGGCGAGATCCTTGTCGATGAGGCCGTCAACGCCCGCATTCTCGAAGCCTTCGAGCAGGAAGGCGCCGATGCCTGGTTCGCCGAAGGTGCCAAGGATCGCTTCCTCGGTAATGACCACGACCACGAGAAGTGGCACCAGGTCATGGACATTCTCGACGTCTGGTTCGATTCAGGCTCGACGCATACCTTCACGCTCGAAGATCGTCCGGATCTGAAGTGGCCGGCTGACGTCTATCTCGAAGGCTCCGACCAGCACCGCGGCTGGTTCCATTCGTCGCTGCTCGAATCCTGCGCAACGCGCGGCCGTGCGCCCTACAACGCCGTTGTCACTCATGGTTTCACCATGGATGAGAAGGGCGAGAAGATGTCGAAGTCGAAGGGCAACACCGTCACGCCGCAGGAAGTGATGAAGGATGCCGGCGCCGACATCCTGCGCCTCTGGGTGATGACGACGGACTATTGGGAAGATCAGCGCCTCGGCAAGACGATCATCCAGACCAACATCGACGCCTATCGCAAGCTGCGCAATACCATCCGCTGGATGCTGGGCACGCTGGCGCACGACAAGGGCGAGGAAGTCGCCCACGCCGAGCTGCCCGAGCTGGAAAAACTGATGCTGCATCGCCTGGCCGAACTCGACCAGGTCGTTCGTGAAGGTTATGACGCGTTCGACTTCAAGAGGATCGCCCGCGCTCTGATCGATTTCTCGAACGTCGAACTCTCCGCGTTCTATTTCGACGTGCGCAAGGATGCGCTCTATTGCGACGCACCGTCGAGCCTTCGTCGCCGGTCGGCGCTTGCGGTGATCCGCAAGCTGTTCGATTGCCTGGTGCTGTGGCTCGCGCCGATGCTGCCCTTCACCTGCGAAGAAGCATGGCTGTCGCGCAAGCCTGACGCTGTCTCGGTCCATCTCGAGCAGTTCCCGGCGATCCCGGCGGAATGGAAGAACGACGCCCTCGAGGCGAAGTGGGAAAAGATCCGCGCGGTGCGCACGGTCGTGACCGGGGCGCTTGAAATCGAGCGTCGCGAGAAGCGTATCGGCTCGTCGCTGGAGGCGGCTCCCGTCGTCTACATCGCCGATCCGGAGCTGTTGAAGGCGCTCGAAGGCGAAGACTTCGCCGAGATCTGCATCACGTCGGCGATCACCGTCGAGGCGGGCGAGGGCCCTGCCGACGCCTTCCGTCTGCCTGAGGTCGCCAAGGTTGGCGTCGTTCCGGAGGCCGCCGTTGGCCGCAAGTGCGCCCGCTCCTGGCGGATCACGACCGATGTCGGTTCGGATGCACTCTACCCTGAGGTGTCTGCCCGCGATGCCGCCGCCCTGCGGGAACTTGGCTTCAAGGCTTAAGGGATCATTTACCGGATGAATTGCGCTTACCGCATTCATCCGGTAAAACCTGCCCGAAATTTGGCGGATTTATCCGCCATGGCGCTGAGTGGCCGCGCACGTGACGGTGGCCGGCTAGAAGGAATTTCATGGAAATGACGCGAGAGTTGCGACTGTTTGCTAGCGTTGCCGCCATTATGACGAGCGGCCTGGTACTTTCCGGCTGCATCGGCGGTCCGACCTACGGCACCGACAAATCGGCTGGCGAGCAGTTGATCGACGATCTCGGAAGCGCTGTGAGCTTTACCCCGACGAAGCGTGATCCGGTCAAGTACCAGCCGCGCCCCGGCCTGGTGCTGCCGCCTACCGGCCAGCAGACCGCCCTCGTGGAGCCGCAGAAGTCGCTCGCCAGTCGCGAAGCCAATCCGGAGTGGGTCGAATCTCCGGAAGAGGCGCGCAACCGTCTGCGCGAAGAAGCCGACGCCAACAAGGACAACCCAAACTACGTCTCGCCACTCGCAAAGGCCAGCGCCAATGGCCGCCGCCTTTCGGCCAAGGAGCAGCAGCAAGCCTATCGCGACGCGCGCAAGATCGAGATGGGTGCCTACGCCGACAAGCGCCGCTTCCTGAGCGATCCGCCGCTCGAATACCGCCGCCTTCCGGAAGCTTCGGAAGCCGACCTTGGTGAGCCGGAAAAGCTCAAGGAGCGCCGCCGCAAGAAGGAAGCGCAGATCAAGAATTCCGGCAGCAAGTGGTACTGGCCCTTTTAAACCATGACGATCAGCATTCGCGACGCGCGACCGGAAGACGCGGAAACCATCCTGCGCTTCATCACAGAACTGGCCACCTACGAGAAGGCGCCCGACGAAGTCGAGGCGACGGTCGAGCAGTTGCAGGCCTCGCTCTTTGGCCCGGATGCGCTCACCCGTGCGGTGATCTGCGAGAAGGACGGAAAGCCGGCTGGCTTTGCCATGTGGTTCTACAACTACTCCACCTGGCAGGCGCGCAAGGGGCTTTATCTCGAAGACCTCTACGTAACGCCGGATTGCCGCGGCTCCGGCGCGGGCAAGATGCTGTTGAAGCATCTCGCCAAGATCGCCGTCGAGGAAGGCTGTGGTCGTTTCGAATGGAGCGTGCTCGATTGGAACGAGCCGGCAATCCGCGTTTACGAAGCCGTCGGCGCCGAACCGATGTCGGAGTGGACGCGCTACCGGCTTGCGGGTGCGGCGCTAGAGTCTTTCGCAGCCGGCTGAGAGTTCGCTCACTTAGCGTTTCCCGGCAAAAAAATCCCTGAGAATGTCAGCGGCTTCGCGCTCGGCAAGCCCGGAATAGACATCGGGCACGTGGTGGCATGTCGGCGAGCCGTAAAAGCGCACGCCGCTATCGACCGCGCCACCCTTGGGGTCTTCGGCGCCGTAGTAGAGGCGACGGATGCGGGCAAAGGAAATCGCTGCCGCGCACATGGTGCAGGGCTCCAGGGTGACATAGAGGTCGGCGCCCGTCAGCCGTTCGTCGTTGAGCACCATGGACGCTTCGCGGATCGCAACGACCTCGGCATGGGCGGTGATATCGTTGAGTTCGCGGGTTCGGTTTCCGGCGCGCGCGATGATCTCGCCGTTGAAAACGACGACGGCGCCGATCGGCACCTCGCCACGTTGGCCCGCCTTTTTGGCCTCTTCGAGGGCCGCATCCATGAAGCGTGTCGTATCAGCCATCGCTCAAACAATAATTTCTCTTAACCCACGGGCTCCGACCTGATAGGACAGCCGCAAAAGGCAGGCAACACAAATGACATCCAAAGACAAGCCCACGCGGCCTGGCGGCAAGCCCGCTGGCCGGGACAAGAAACCTCAATTCGCTGGCAAGAAGGCGGCAGCGCCTGAAGCCGGTGCCTCGCGGCCGCCCAAGGCAGGCCCGAAGCCCGCCGCCGCAAGCAGCGACGAGCCGCAGCGCATCTCCAAAATCCTGGCGCGCGCCGGCGTTGCCTCGCGCCGCGATATCGAACGCATGATCATGGAAGGTCGGGTGAAGCTCAACGGCGTCATTCTCGACACGCCTGTTGTCAACGCGACACTGGCCGACAGCATCGAAGTCGACGGAAATCCGATCCGCGGCATCGAGCGCACCCGTCTGTGGCTCTACCACAAGCCGGCCGGACTGGTGACCACCAATGCCGACCCGGAGGGCCGCCCGACGGTCTTTGACAACCTGCCGGACGAGCTGCCGCGCGTTCTATCGATCGGCCGCCTCGACATCAACACCGAAGGCCTGCTGCTTTTGACCAACGACGGCGGGCTTGCCCGCGTGCTCGAACTTCCGTCGACCGGCTGGCTGCGCCGCTACCGCGTGCGCGCCCATGGCGAAATCGACCAGGACGAACTGGACAAGCTGAAGGACGGCATTGCCGTCGACGGCGTGCTTTACGGCGGCATCGAAGCGACGCTCGACCGTGTGCAGGGTTCGAACGTCTGGATCACGATGGGTCTGCGCGAAGGCAAGAACCGTGAGATCAAGAACGTGCTCGGCGCGCTCGGGCTCGACGTCAACCGCCTTATCCGTATCTCCTACGGCCCGTTCCAGCTCGGCGAATTGCCGGAAGGCCATGTGCAGGAAATCCGTGGCCGGACGCTGCGCGACCAGCTCGGCCCGCGCCTGATCGAAGACGCCAAGGCGAACTTCGACGCGCCGCTCTACAACGATCAGTCGGCAACCCTTCCTGGCGAAGCGCCGGAAGGCGAAGCCTCCGACACCCGCAAGCCCGAGCGTGCCAACCGCTGGGAAAAGCCGGAAGACAAGCGCGAGCGCGCGCTTTCCCGTCTTGATACCCGTCGTGACGACCGCCGCGACGGTGGCCGTGGCAAGGATGGGCCGCGTGGTAAGGAAGGTCCCCGCGGCAAGGGTGGCCCCCGCGAAGAGCGCGGCGACGCCAAGTTCGAGGATCGGCCGAAGCGCACGCCGGCGCAACGCGCCCGCACGGCCAATGTGTGGATGGCGCCCGGTGCGCGTCCGCTGGCCGAGAAGAAGCCGAAGTCCGCTGAAGGCGATGCCTCGGCAACGCCGGCCCGTCGCGAGCGCCCGGATGGCGCTCCGAAGACCAAACGCTACGGCCGCACGAAGGATGGATTTGCGACGAAGTCATCCGGCAAGTTCGATCCCGACCGCAAGGGCGGTGCGCCCAGGGACTTCGACCGTCCGGCTTCCGCCGCACCGGTCAAGCGCCGGGATGAAGAGGGCGAATGGATCAGCGCCAGCGAACCCGCACGCCGCGGCAAGGATGAAGGCCGTGATGGCGGCTTCGGCCGGCGCAAGTCGGGCGATGCCGGAGACCGCAGGTCGCGCGATCACGGTGATCGTCCCCCGCGTCGCGAAGGCGGCGATCGGCCGGCCCGTTCAGAAGGAGGACCGCGCAGCTTCTCCGACAAGCCGCGGTTCCCGCGCGCTGAAGGCGACCGGCCTGCACGTCGCGAAGATGGCGACCGCCCACGTGGCGATCGGCCTGCCCGCGCCGAAGGTGGTCCGCGCAGCTATTCCGACAAGCCGAGAACCCCGCGCGCCGAGGGCGATCGTCCGCCACGCCGCGAAGGCGGTGACCGCCCGTTCGGCGATAAGCCTCGCGGTAAGTCCTTCGGTGGCAAGCCATCCGGCGGCAAATCCTTTGGTGAACGCTCGGGTGGTCCGCGTGGCGGCAAGCCCGGTGGCGGAAAACCGGCTGGCGGCGGCGGCAGGCCCGGTGGTGGCGGCCGTCCCGGTGGCGGTGGGCGCCCGGCCGGCGGCAAGCCGCGCGGCAGAGGAAACTAAGCGGTCGTGCGCATTGTCGGCGGAGAGTTCCGTGGCCGCAGTCTGGCTACGCCCAAGTCGAATGATATCCGTCCGACCACCGACCGGACGCGCGAAAGCCTGTTCAACATCCTGAGCCATTCGTATCCGGAGGCTCTCGATGGCACCCGGGTGCTGGATCTTTTTGCCGGCACCGGAGCCGTGGGCCTCGAGGCCCTGTCGCGGGGGTGCCGTCAGGCACTCTTCGTCGAACAGGGCGTCGAGGGCAGGGGTCTCCTGCAGAACAATATCGAGGCGTTCGGCCTGCAAGGTCGCGCCAAGGTCTTCCGCAGGGATGCGACCAGCCTCGGTTCCGTCGGCACGATGGAGCCGTTCCACCTGGTCTTTGCAGATCCACCCTACGCGATGGGATTGGGAGAGAAGGCGTTGGCGTCGGCGGCTCTCGGCAATTGGCTGGTTCCGAATGCCCTTGTCGTGCTGGAGGAGCGTGCCGACGTTCAGCCTGCGCCAACAGCCGTTTTCGAGCGGCTGGACGTCAGGGTGTTCGGCGATACACGCATGCATTTCTACCGCTTCCGTGGCGTCTGACGTCACACTTTTGATTCGCTTGCAAAGTTAGACTGCCGGCTGAACTGAGGTGCAGGTCGATGAAGCAGGACGTTTCCACCGCGGATATTTCGCCGGTCAGCGCGAGCGAACCGTCGGTCGCGCTGGCGCTTGGCGGCGGCGGTGCCCGCGGGCTCGCCCATATCCATGTCATCGAGGCTTTCGACGAGTTGGGCATTCGCCCTGTTGTCATCGCCGGCTCGTCGATCGGCGCCATCATGGGCGCCGGTATGGCGGCGGGCCTCAGCGGCAAGGAAATCCGGGAACACACGCTTGCGACGGTTGGCCACCGCCGCGAGGTCGTCAATCGCCTGTGGCAGTTGCGACCGGCTAGCTGGTCGGAAGCGATGACCAACGGCTTTCGTTTCGGTCAGTTCAACATCGAGCGCGTCTTGAAGGCGTTCCTGCCCGAAGCCATCCCCGCGACGTTTTCAGAACTGGATATTCCGCTCAAAGTTGTCGTTACCGACTACTATGGCCAGACCGAGCACATCTGCGCGACAGGCGACCTGCAGAAGGCGCTGGCGGCGTCCGCAGCCCTGCCTGCGGTCTTCATGCCGGTCAAGATCGACGGCCGGGTGATGATCGATGGCGGCATCTACAATCCCATCCCCTTCGATCATCTTCGCGGCCTTGCTGAGATCGTCGTCGGCGTCGATGTCGTCGGCGGCCCGGACGGTGATGGCGAGACGATCCCCAGCCGCATCGACAGCCTGTTCGGCGCCAGCCAGCTGATGATGCAGTCGATCATCGCCATGAAACTGAAGGAAGGTGCGCCGGATATCCTGCTGCGGCCGGATGTCGGCCGCTATCGGGTGATGGATTTTCTGCGCGCAAAGGAAGTCCTGGCGGCGACCGCCGGCATCAAGGATCAGTTCAAGCGGACGCTTGAGGAGCGAATGAAGGTGGCCGGCGTCTCCGGATAAGGCTGTCGGCCGGTCGCCGTTTCTGTTAGAGCGACAGAGCCGCAGAAACGCTCTATCTCCCTATTTTAACACATTGCCTGACGGAAAACCGCTTCGCCTTTTCCTGGAAATGTTCTAGGCGCTTTCCCGCTCGTCAGCCGGCAATCCCGGCAGGATGCTCTCGCCCGTTTCCGAGGAATGATCGACGTCGCGCTTGGGCTTGACCAGCGGCTCGGGACGCACGGGCTGCGAATGCAACATGTCGCGCCCGGCGGTGATGCCCTCTGCCTCCTGCAGCACCAGGCGGGCCTCGTCGCGCTTGCGGATATCGTCCATGATGGCGAGCGCCTCTTCGTTGCCGACGCCCAGCGCCTCCAGCGTCTTTCGACCGAAGAGCAGGCCGGACTCGAAGGTTTCGCGCAGCTCGTAGTCGACGCCCTTCGCCCTCAGTTCGAGCGTATGCAGCCGGTCGTAGGATCGCGCGAAGATACGGGCGTCCGGATATTCGGCCTGAACCAGATCGACGATCCGGTCGGTCGTTTCCTTCTTTTGCGTGCAGATGGCGATGAGCTTCGCCCGCTCGATGCCGGCGGCACGCAGCACGTCGAGCCGGTTGCCGTCGCCGAAGTAGATCCGGAAGCCGAAGGTCGCCGCCTGGCGAACACGCGCGGCCGAGTGGTCGATGATCGTCACGTCGCGACCGCCGGCAAGCAGGATCTGCGCGGCGATCTGGCCGAAACGCGAAAAGCCGATCATCAGCACGTCGGCATCAGCACCTTCGAAGTCCTCCTCCATTTCGTCGGCCATCTCGTCCTGTTCGCGCATGAGGCGCGGGGCGAGCATGGAGGCGATCGGGGTCAGCGCCATCGAAAGCGTAACGATGGCGACGAGCAGCGATGCGCTGCCCGGCGAGAAGACGCCAGCGACCGCTCCAGCAGTAAACAGGACGAAGCCGAATTCGCCGCCTTGCGGCAAGAGCAAGCTGACGCGCACCGCATCGTTGTGATGCGAGGCGGCCAGGCGGCAGAGCCAGTAGAGGATGAAGCTCTTCACCAGCATCAGCAGAGGTACGGCAACAATGATCACCAGGTAATTGTCGATGATCACGTCAAGTTGCAGCGACAGGCCCACGGCCATGAAGAACAGGGCTTGCAGGATGCCGCGAAAGGGCTCGATATCGGCCTCAAGTTCATGGCGATAGGAGGATTCTGCCAGGAGCACGCCGGCAAGGAAGGCGCCCATGGCCATGGAAAGGCCGGCCATCTGCATCAGCGTTGCCGCTCCCATGACCACCAGCAGGGCGGCGGCAATCATCACGTCGCGCGCGCCGGTTCGGGCGATGATCTGGAACAGTGGGTTGAGTAGATAGCGGCCTGCGGCCACAAGGACCGCAACCGCTGTGATGGCGATGGCAAAGTCTTCGAGTGGCGGCGTCGTATCCTCCGGCGCTTGCGCCGCCAGAAGCGGGATCAGCGCAAGCAGCGGGACAATCGCCAGATCCTGCAGCAGAAGGATCGAGAAGGCGCGTTGGCCGAAGCGCGTATTGCGGTCGTTGCCCTCATCGAGAATCTGCATGGCAAAGGCCGTGGACGACAGCGCTAAGCCGAAGCCGGCGACGATGCTTCCGGCATGATCGAGCAGTCCGGTCAGGGCGATCCCGTAGGACAGGACCACACCGGTGATGAGGACTTGCGCCGTGCCGAGACCGAAGATGTCGCGCCGCAGCTGCCAAAGCCGCGACGGCTTCAGTTCCAGCCCGATGATGAAGAGCAGGAAGACGACGCCGAGTTCGGAACCGTGCAGGATCTCTTCGCCATCGGTGATGCTCTGGGCAACCGGGCCGATCAGGATCCCGGCCGCGAGATAGCCGAGGATCGTGCCAAGCCCGAGACGCTTGAACAGTGGCGCCGCGATGACTGCGCCCCCGAGCAATATCAACGCCTGGGAGTAGATGATCGGGGTCGTCGTCATGCTGATTGCTTTCGATATGGCCTCGTCCTGCCCAGGCAGGCAGAGGTTTCGGCGGGAGTGTCATTGCAGTGTATGGGGCAGTGTATGGGCGGGAATCATGCCAATGCCCTTGATGCATGCTTCAGTGCACAATAAATGGGGCAGGAATGAAAGGCCACATCATGTCAGAAACGATCGATTCCGCCTCCCTCGAAAAACGCGCCGCCGAACTGGTGGATCTTGCCCGCAAGGCAGGTGCCGACGCCGCTGACGCCGTCGTCGTTCGCGGGCGCTCCCGTTCCGTCTCGGTTCGCCTCGGCAAGGTCGAAGCAACCGAAGCATCCGAAAGCGACGACTTCTCGCTGCGCGTCTTTGTCGGCAACCGCGTCGCCAGCGTTTCGGCCAATCCCGGGTTCGACCTGAAGGTGCTCGCCGAGCGGGCCGTGGCGATGGCCAAGGCATCGCCCGAAGATCCCTTCGCTTCGCTTGCCGATCCGGACCGGCTGGCGAAATGCTACCCGGATCTCGAGCTTTTCGACGATCGCGAAGTTTCGACGGACGCCCTGACCGAGGCGGCACTCGCCGCGGAAGAGGCTGCCCTTGCGGTGTCTGGTGTCACCAACTCCAGCGGCGCAGGTGCCTCCGCCGGCATGGGCGGGCTCGTGCTCGTGACCTCGCATGGTTTCTCCGGCTCCTACATGGCGACCCGCTTCGGCCGTTCGGTGAGCGCGATTGCCGGCGAAGGCACGAAGATGGAGCGCGACTACGACTACGACAGCCGCATCTACTTCGACGAATTGCGTGCTGCCGAAGAAATCGGCCGGCTTGCGGGCGAGCGTGCCGTCGCGCGGATCAACCCCCGCCAGGTGCCGACTGCCAGGAATGTCACTGTTGTTTTCGATCCGCGCATGGCGCGCGGCTTCGTCGGGCATATCGCCGGCGCCATCAACGGCGCATCCGTCGCGCGCAAGACCAGTTTCCTGCGCGATATGATGGGCAAGCAGGTCATGAAGGCCGGCCTGTCGGTGACGGACGACCCCTTGATCGTCCGTGGCTCCTCTTCGCGTCCGTTCGACGGCGAAGGCGTCAGCGGCTCCAAGCTGACGATGGTCGAGGATGGCGTGCTGAACCATTGGTTTCTGTCGACCTCCGCGGCGCGCGAACTCGGTCTTGAGACCAACGGCCGCGGCGTGCGCGGCGGCCCGACGGTCAATCCGGCTTCCACCAACCTGGCGCTCGAACCGGGTTCGGTTTCACGCGAAGACCTGATCCGCAGTGTCGGAACCGGCTTCTACGTGACCGAGCTGATCGGCCAGGGCGTCAATATGGTGACCGGCGAATATAGCCGCGGCGCCTCAGGCTTCTGGATCGAGAACGGTGAGCTGACTTTTGCCGTGTCCGAGGTCACGATCGCGTCCAACCTCAAGCAGATGTTCATGGCGATCACGCCGGCCGACGACATCGACAGGAAGTTCGGCGTTGCCGCACCGACACTCGCCATCGAAGGCATGACGCTCGCCGGCCTCTGAGCTGCTGACGTCGATGCCATGACAAAAACGTTCGGCCGTATGCCGACGCATAAGGATTTGAATGTCAGACAAAGCACCATCGATCGCGACGTGGAAGGAGGATCTGGATCTGATCCTTTCCGCCGCGATCGCCGCCGGCGAAACGGCTTTGACTTACTTTCGGAACGAGCCCGATGTGCGCTGGAAAAACGAGGGGCGTTCGCCGGTCAGCGAGGCCGATATCGCCGCCAACGACATCCTTAGGGACCGCCTGCTGGGCGCCCGGCCGCACTACGGCTGGCTGTCGGAAGAGACGGACGACGATGAGAGCCGTCTCACCCGCGAAACGGTCTTCGTCATCGACCCGATCGACGGTACCCGCGCCTTCATCGCCGGCAAGGATCTCTGGTGCGTCAGCGTCGCTGTCGTCCACCGTGGCCTGCCGGTTGCCGGTGTGCTCTATGCGCCGGCGCTCGACGAGCTGTTTCAGGCAACCGTGGATGGTCCGGCGCTGAAGAACGGTGCGGGCATTCGCGTGCGCGACGTCCACGATGGCGAAGCGCTGCATGTGGCGGTCGCCGAAGACGTCGTCTCGGCCCTAGCACCGTCCTATCGCAACGGCATCGTGCGGGTACCGCATGTGCCTTCGCTCGCCTACAGGCTGGCAATGGTTGCGGACGGGCGGATCGACGGCACGGTGGTCAAGAAGAACTCACATGACTGGGATCTCGCCGCCGCCGACCTCATCCTCGAAAGGGCGGGCGGGGCGCTCAATACGCTTGAATCTCGGGCCCTGTCCTACAATCGCCCCAATGTCGTTCATGGGCTTCTTTGCGCGGCGTCGAAGGCGACGTTGCCGGGATTGCTTGCTGCCTCAAGGACCCTTGAGGGCCATTGACCTTTCTGGCCGAATGCCGCAAACCAACGCCCATACCCTAAAAAAAATGGAACTCCAATGGCTCACGACTCCGAGAAGAAACAACGTCTGCATTTGGTCTTTGGTGGTGAACTGACCACACTCACCGATGTTCATTTCCGTGACCTGGACAAGCTCGATATCGTCGGCATTTATCCTGACTACGAAAGCGCCCACATTGCCTGGAAGTCGAAGGCCCATATGACCGTCGACAACGCCCATATGCGTTATTTCATCGTTCACATGCATCGCCTGCTCGATCCGGAAAACGATTGATGCCGATGCCTTGGGCATGCGTGGCGCGTTCCCGCGCGCGCGCTGCGTCTGACCCTCGCCCGAGCTTTCCATTGGGCTGGGGATTGAGGCCATGAGCAGCTTTCGCGCCCGGCTGGCGCTCTCCAGCTATCGCTGGATTGGTTCGGCGATCTATCCGTTCGTGTGGTCCTATCTTGCCCTGCGCGCTGCGAAGGGCAAGGAGGACCCGGCGCGCCGCCGCGAGCGTTACGGCCATGCCAGCGTGCCGCGTCCGCAAGGTCCGCTCGTCTGGTTCCACGCTGCAAGCGTCGGAGAGACCAATGCGGTCATCCCGCTGATCAAGGAAATCCATCGCCGCGGTATCAATGTCGTGCTGACGACCGGCACGAAGACGTCGGCGCGGGTCGCGGCTGGGCGTCTGGGCGAGGCGGTCATTCACCAATACGTGCCGCTCGATTTCAAGCCGGCGGTCAATCGTTTCCTCGAATACTGGCAGCCGGATCTGGCCATCATCGCCGAATCCGAGATCTGGCCGATGACCATCCTGGAACTTGGGCGACGCCATATCCCGCAGGTTCTGGTCAACGGCCGCCTGTCCGACCGCACATTCGCCCGCTGGAAGAAACGGCCGGCGCTCGCCGATGCACTGTTTGAGAACCTCGCGCTCGTCATCGCCCAATCGGATGTCGATGCCGAGCGGTTTCGCACGCTCGGTGCTCTGCCGGTAATGGTATCGGGTAACCTGAAGGTCGATACCGACGCGCCGCCGCACGACCCGCAGGCGTTGAAGGAATATCGCCAGCAGATCGGCACGCGCAAAACCTGGGCGGCGATCTCGACCTTCGACGGCGAGGAAAATGCTGCCGGCGTCGTGCATCGTGCCCTCAAGGAGCGCACCGGTCTGTTGACCATCGTCGTGCCGCGGCACCCCGAGCGCAGCGATGCGATCGAGGCGGCGCTAACGGCCAAGGGGCTGAAAGTTGCGCGTCGCACCCGTCGCGATCCGCTGACATCAGACGTCGATATTTTCCTTGGCGACACGATCGGCGAGATGGGGCTCTATCTGCGCCTGACCGAGGTGGCCTTTGTCGGACGCTCGCTGTTTGCCGAAGGCGGGCAGAATCCGCTGGAGCCGGCAATGCTCGGCTGCGCCGTTCTTTCGGGTGGCAACGTCCAGAATTTCCGCGAGACCTACCAGATGCTCGCCAAGAACGGCAGCGCCAAGATCGTCCGCGATACCGAGATGCTGGCAAAGGGCGTCAACTACCTGCTCGCCAACGACGACATGCGTCGTTCGATGATCGATGCCGGCCTCGAAACCGTGCAAGAGATGCGCGGAGCGCTGTCGGCGACGATGAAGGGGCTCGAGCCCTATATCAATCCGCTCGTCGTCAAGGCGCGGCTCGAACCGCGCAACGACATCTGACCACACCGGGAGACGCAAGATCACCATGAGCGCACCGACAGCCATCGCCGGTATCCTGTTCGACAAGGACGGAACGCTGCTCGACTACGCCAAGAGCTGGGTGCCGGTGAACTACGAACTGGCGAAGATCGCAGCCAAGGGCGACGAGGGCCTGGCCCGCACCCTGCTCAAGGCCGGCGGCATGGATCCGGACACCGGCCATGTGTTGCCCGACAGCCTGCTTGCCGCCGGCAACACCGTCGAGATCTCGACCGGGTTCGTCACCGCCGGTGCGCCGTTTACCGTGGAAGCGTTGACGACGCTGCTTGACGGGTTGTTTGCCCGTTCTGCCGAGTACGCGGTACCGGTCACCGACCTCGGGTCGTTCTTCGCCGGTCTGCATGCCAAGGGCTATCGCCTGGGTGTCGCATCCAGCGACAACGAGCGCTCGATCCGCGAAACCGCCAGACGCTTTGGTTTCGACGGCTATCTGCATTACGTCGCCGGCTACGACAGCGGCTACGGTGTCAAGCCCGAGCCCGGCATGGTGCTCGGCTTCTGTGCCGCGACGGGGCTTGATCCGCAGCAGGTCGTGGTCGTCGGCGACAACAATCACGACATGCACATGGGCCGCAACGCCGGCGTCGGCATGACCGTCGCAGTGCTGACGGGCACCGGCTCGCGCCAATCGCTCGCCGATGCCTCTGACCATTGCCTGGCTGATATCACCGAGCTTGAAGCCGTTCTCTAGGTTTTGCCGAGCTGTATTTCCTTCGTTGCCGCTCTCACGAGTTTCAAGCATGGTCCTATGATCGCCAGAGGACCGATAAAGCCAACGCCGAGAGATAGAGCCCGAAGCCGAATGCCGCATGTGCGAGCAGGCTGCGCAGGCGGGCAATGTTGGGGCTCGGCGTTTTCGAGGCCGCGATGCCCGCGCCCATACCCGGCTGCATCAGGAAGAACGGTGCGACCACGGTCGCGAGGCCGACAATGAGTGCCGGGACAAGCGTCGGCCGCTCCGCCCAGTCAGTCCCCCAGATCAGCAACAGAAGTCCGGCGAAGACTACGCCGATCGCATAATGTGCAGTCCAGCCGATCAGCCGCTCGCTACGGACGGGTGCCGCTGCTGCGATACGCTGGTGCAGGAAGCGGCCCTGCGGAAAATGTCCGATCCAGCGGCCCACCATGCCGTAGTCCAGGGAAGGTATGCCGAGCAAACGTTTCACCGCCACCGCCCAGAGATCCATGACCGCAGTCGCACCGATCCCGATCAGGATGGCCTGCAACACCAGATCCTTTTCCATATTCGTATCCTCTCACATCATCTTCATGGCCGCTGCATCGACAGATCGCGCACATGCGGGCGTTCGATCTGTCATCTGACAAGTCAAAGCATCATTCAATTGAGTAATTGAATGAGTCATGGAGAAATGCTAGGCTTCTGTCAATGACCGACCTTCAACTCCATATCTTCGAGGAATTTGCCGAGCTTGCCCGCACGCTTGCGAGCCCCCAGCGCCTGCTCCTGCTCGAGCATATCGCCCAGGGCGAGCGCTCGGTGGAGCGTCTTGCTGAGCTCGCCGGCCTGAGCATCGCCAACGCGTCGCAGCATCTGCAGCAGTTGCGCCGCGCCGGTTTTGTCGAGACCCGGCGGGATGGCAAGCGCGTGCTTTATCGGCTGGGTGCCGGCCCGGTGATCGGCCTGCTCTCGGCCCTGCGTCAATATGCCGAGCACAATCGCGCTCAGATCCGCGAACTCGTCGCCGATCGCCTCGACCGACCGGACCGCCTCGAGGCGATTTCGCGCGAAGAGTTGCTGCTGCGGATGCGGGGAGGGGACGTCACGCTGCTGGATGTGCGGCCGCAGGACGAATTTTTGTCGGGTCATCTTCCCGGTGCGATCAATATTCCGATTGCGGAACTCGAACGACGCCTTGCCGAACTGCCTGAAGGAGGCGAGATCGTCGCCTATTGCCGCGGGCCTTACTGCGCCTTGTCGTTTGACGCGGTGAGGGTTCTGCAAGGCAACGGCTTTACCGTCCGCCGGCTTGAGAGCGGGTTCCCGGATTGGAAAGCAGCCGGCCTTGCTGTGGAAAGCCGGGACCTCAGCTAGACGACAAGTCTGACGCAACAGGCATTGTCTTGTGCCGCTTGCCTTTTTCCGCGTTCTGACGTTTTTTGTCGGCAGTTACGCCGTCGCCGGTTTTGGCCAGCGGCAGCCAAGATGTGCATCGTCCTTCCCGGAAGGACCAGACGGGGCCACGGAAACAAAGATGGTATCGGAAGCGCCGCCGTTCTGGTGGACAAAGGCGGATTGGCGTGCGCGGGCTTTGTGGCCGTTTTCCTGGATCTATGGACGTATCGCCGGCCTGCGCATGGACCGCGCTCGCCGAGCGTCCGTTCCGGTCCCGATCATCTGCATCGGCAATTTCACGGTCGGCGGCGCCGGCAAGACGCCGACGGCGATCGCGCTTGCGCGCGCCGTCAGGGCCAAAGGCCTGAAGCCGGGTTTCCTCAGCCGCGGCTATGGCGGTTCGCTTGATGTGACGACGATCGTCGAGCCTGAACACCACAGGGCACGCGATGTTGGCGACGAGCCGTTGTTGCTGGCGCGCGAGGCGCTGACGGTTGTGTGCCGTCGCCGCGTCGATGGTGCCCGCCGGCTGGTGGCCGAAGGCGTCGATATCATCATCATGGACGATGGTTTCCAGAGCGCGCGGCTGGCCTTCGATTTTGCGCTGCTCGTCATCGATTCCCGCCGCGGCATCGGCAACGGTTACCTCGTGCCGTCAGGCCCGGTGCGCGCGCCGATTTCCAATCAGTTGCGCCATGCGACCGCGCTGTTGAAGATCGGCAACGGCGCCGAGGCGGATGCCTTGATCCGTCGCGCCGCCCGGGCCGGCAAGCAGGTCTACCAGGCGGAGGTCGTGCGGCTCGACGACGGCTCGCTGAACGGCGTGAGAGTGTTGGCCTGGGCCGGTATCGCCGACCCGGAAAAATTCTATCGCACCGTACGGGAAACCGGCGCCGTCATCGAGGAAACCCGCAGCTTCCCCGACCATCATCATTTCTCAGAGGACGAGATATCGGACCTTCTCGACCGGGCCGCAGCACTCGGCTGCACGCTCGTGACCACGGCCAAGGACATGGTTCGCCTGGAGCCCGGCCACGGCCGGGCAGCGGAACTGGCTCGGGCAAGCCGGGTGATCGAAATCGACGTGCACTTCGACGATCCGTCGGCACCGGCAAAGATCGTGACAACCGCGCTGTCGGCCGCGCGCACCCGCAAGCTGCGGGAAGCGGAACAGAAGTAAGGCTGGATTTGGCCGTTAGAGCGTTTTTGTCGCCAGCGGAGCCATGGGAAGGCCCTCCTGACGGAAAACGTTAGCGGCGCTGGTTCGGCAGGGCGCCTGCGCGCTTTTCCGCTTCGAGCGAGGCTTCCGCGTCGACATAGGGCTGCTGACGGGCAACGCTCCAGTAGCGCAGTTCGTCCACGGGAATGGTCTTGCCCGTCATCGCGCAGATGACATGCGAGCCAGCAAGGACGATCTGAAAGTCGCCGTCGAGATAACGGACCTTCGCTTCGCGCGAGGCGCTTCCTTCAAACCGGTTCATCATTTTCTGGGCCTGTTCCGTCTTCGTGGTCTGCTGTCTGATCTAGCCCGACGCCCGGTAAAATGCCAGTGCATTTCGCCGCGCCGGACCGCTCCCGGCATCAGCTCCTGCCGAACAGTCGCTCGATGTCGGAGAGCTTCAGCTCGATATAGGTCGGCCGGCCGTGATTGCATTGGCCAGAGCCCGGCGTTGCTTCCATCTGGCGCAACAGTGCGTTCATTTCCTCAGTCCGCATGCGGCGGCCGGAGCGGACGGATCCATGGCAGGCCATGGTCGCGGCGAGATATTCAAGCCGGCTGGCGAGCCCGTTGGCCGTGTCCCATTCGGCAATCTCGTCGGCGAGCTGGCGCACGAGGCCGGCGGCATCCATCTCGCCCAGCATGGCCGGCGTTTCCCGCACTGCGATGGCGCCAGGTCCGAAGCGCTCGATGCCGAGGCCGAGGCGACCCAGTTCTTCCGCATGCGTCATCAGCCGGTCGCAATCGTCTTCGGAAAGATCGACGATTTCCGGGATCAGCAGCGCCTGGGCGGCGACAGGCTTCGAATGCAGCGCCGTTCGCATGGTTTCGAAGACGAGACGTTCGTGGGCGGCGTGCTGGTCGACGATGACAAGGCCGTCCTGCGTCTGCGCGACGATATAGTTTTCGTGAAGCTGGGCGCGCACGGCGCCGAGTGGAAACGATTGCGGCGCCAGCGCGTCCGCAACGGTCCGGTCAGGCTCTGCCAAAGGCGACGCCGTGCGGGCCGAGGGTGCGGAGAAGGCAGAAAAGCTTGCCTGCGGCGTCTCGGACAGGCCGCGCACGATGGTCTCGAAATGCGTCGGCCGGTAGGGCGAGGTTTCCGCGCTCCAGGGCTGACGCGGCCGGAACTGCTCGGCGCGGAACGCCTGCATCATTCCGCTCGCTCCGGTCGTCGATGCCCGGTCACCCTCGCGGGCCAGGGCCTCGCGGATGGCACCGATGATCAACCCGCGGATGAGGCCCGGATCGCGGAAGCGAACATCCGATTTCGCCGGATGCACGTTGACGTCGACGAGTGCCGGGTCGAGCGCGATCGACAGCACCGCCACGGGATAGCGGCCATGCGGGATCGTTTCGGAATAGGCTGCCCGAATGGCGGAAAGCAGTTGCTTGTCCTGAACCGGACGGCCGTTGACGAAAACATATTGCTGCAGCGAGTTGCCGCGGTTGTAGGTCGGCACCCCGGCAAAGCCGGTCAGCTGAATGTCCTCGCGCTCGGCATCGATCTCGATGGCGTTGTCGCGGAAATCCTTGCCGAGCACCTGCGCCATGCGGGCGAGCCGGTCGTCGCCCGTCGCCGGAAACTCCAGCGTCGTCCGGTCAGATCCCGACAGCACGAAACGCACCTTCGGAAAGGCGATCGCCATGCGACGCACCACATCCGAGATCGCCGAGGCCTCGGCCTTTTCCGACTTCATGAATTTGAGCCGGGCGGGGGTCGCAAAGAACAGGTCGCGGACTTCGACGACCGTGCCGGTATTGGCGGGCGACGGGCGGACGGGGTCCGTCCTGCCGCCGGCAATGGAAATGACGGCACCCTCGCTAGCGCCTGCCGTTCGAGTGGTGATCGAAAGCCGGGAGACCGATCCGATCGACGGCAGAGCCTCGCCGCGAAAGCCGAGTGTGCGGATATCGAACAGGTTGTCGTCGAGCTTCGACGTGCAGTGCCGCCTGACCGCCAGCTCCAGATCGGCCGGCTGCATGCCCGCGCCGTTGTCGGTGACGCGCAGCAACGTCTTGCCGCCACCGGCGGTGGCGATTTCGATCCGGGTCGCACCGGCATCGAGCGCGTTTTCGATCAGTTCCTTGGCGGCACTGGCCGGGCGTTCGATGACTTCGCCGGCGGCGATCTGATTGATGAGGGTCTCGGAGAGCTGCTTGATGGCCATGCTCTATTTTCCCGGATTCGGCGACGGAACGGAAGTGGAAATACAGCTCTGTCCCCGCCTCGTGCCTTCTATTATTGGGCTTTGGTTGTGCAACCCATTGGTGCACCAAAAAATGAGACGGAGATTTAATTGCCCCTTAATATTCTGCTGCGATTTTCCACAACAACCTGAATGATCACGGGTTTTGTCTTTGGAGCACCGCGGCGTTGCTGGACGTCGTGTCACCCCCGCTCGAAGAGACGCCTTCCAAGGCCATCCCAGCATGTCCCGAAATGAAACCGCCGCAGGGGGCGAGTGAGGACAGCGCAATGAACGATGGGGCGCCGAACGGCGCGGACATCAACAGGATCATTCTTGAGTCGAGCTGCGATGCGCTCGGCTCAGCGATGGTTGTCTGCGGCCGGGACGACACCATCCTCTTTGCCAGCCGCACCATGCTGCAGTACTTCCCCGTTCCCTCCGAGATGCTGTTGCCGGGAACGCGATTGCGCGATTTCCTCGGCGCCGTCTACGACACCGGAGTTCGCCCCGGCACAGTTCCCGAAAACAGCCGTCGTCGGACGAACCGCGAAGACTGGATTGCCGAGCATATGGCGCTGCACTGGCGCGAGCGCTACGAGAATGTCGAGCGCGCCGGCCGCACGCGCTGGGTTTCCATGCGCAAGCGTCGTCTTTCCAACGGTATCGGCATCCTTTCGATCACCGATGTCTCCGACCAGAGGAAGCGTGACGAGCAGTTGCAGACGGACCTCGAGCGGGTCGAACTGACCGAAGAGATCCTGGATGTCCAGCCCAATCCGATCTGCGTCAAGGATCGCAACCTCAACTACATCGCGGTCAACAAGGCGTTCTGCCTAATTCACGATCTCTCGCAGGACGCGATCCTCGGTCGTTCGGCCTGGGATCTGGTCGACAGCGAACTTGCCGAACGTTTCGAGCACTCCGATCGGCGCGTGCTTGAAACCGGCAAGCCGCATTCGGAAGCGGAACATATTGTCCGCGCTGATGGCAGCGACCTCTGGGTTCTCACCCGCAAGTATCGCGTTGGCATGCCAGGCCGCCATTTCGTCGTGACCTGCATGAGCGACGTGACGGATATCGCCGGCTGGTACAATGGCTCCGAGGATGGTTCCGCTCCCTCCGGCGGTCTCCAGATCAACGACTACAGCATTTTTGCGCCGGCCCAGAATTTCTACGATCCGTTCCGCGCGCTGAACGTACAGCAACTGGTCGAGGCGGGCTCGATGATCGAGACCCTTCCGGCGCGCGGTTTGCGCGTTCTGCTTGCCTCTGCCGATCGGCTGACGGAAGATCGGCTGGTTGCGCGTCTGCGCGGCTCGGGCCTTGAAGCCTGTGCGGTGCGCAACCTCGATGAGTTGACCGCCTTCGGCATGGCCGCCGAAAGCGCCGGCGTGAAGCTCGACATTCTGCTGCTGGATGGTGCTTTTCCGGATGGGCAGCATATTCCGGGGGCCTGGCGCAATTGCCCGGTCGTTACCGTCGAATCCGATCAGGATGCTGCCGCTGTTCTGACCGAGGTTTTCCGTGTTTGTGCCGAGCGCCCGCAGGCCTCGCCGCTCCTACAATCGGACTGGTCGATCTCGTTTGAGGACGAGGGCACAGCGTCCGTGCCGGTTTCACAGGTCGACGTCCTCGTTGCCGAAGACAACCAGATCAACCAGTTCGTCTTCACGCAGATCCTGGAAGGGCTCGGCGTCTCCCATCGCATTGCTGCCAACGGTCGCGAGGCCGTCGAACTCTGGCATGAGCTTCAGCCGGCACTGGTCCTCATGGATGTGTCCATGCCTGTCATGAACGGCTTCGATGCGACCGTTGCCATTCGAACAGCGGAAAAGGCGAGAAACGACAGAACGCCAATCATCGCCGTGACCGCTCAGGCCCTCGATATCGATCTGGAGCAGTGCAAGAGGTCGGGCATGGATGATCACATCATGAAGCCGGTTAGCCCCGACATGATCGAGGCCGTGCTGCGAAAATTCATGCCGGTAATGGCCATGCGAACGGCAGGTTGAACGGAATTCGTGTCAACTCGCTAGAATTGGGGATGTCGATGGCAGATCTTGGAGCGAGGCGATATCGGATTGTTAACCCCCGATTGCGATCTTCTGCACCGTATTGCCAAAAAGTGTAGAGCCCCTCCGGAATGCATCGCAGCCCCACAGCCGTCAACGTCGGAACTTCGCCGGAAGCGCACCGCCGCTTCGCGGACCGGCTTGCCTTGTCGGCCGACCGGCACGGACGGGCGGGTTCTTTTGAGATCCAGGGGCTTGGCCGATGATGTCGGGCGAAACTCCCTATCATCGCATCGGCAGGGAGGCTCCGGCTATCGGCGGCTCGGTCGATCTGTTGACCGGGCTCGGCAACGCGCGCCAACTCCGCAAGACCGTTTGCGATCTGGCTGAAGAGCGCGCCAGCGATCCCGCTCCCTTTACCATCGGTCTTGCCAATATCGATGGGTTCAAACCGATCAACGATCTGTTCGGCCCGCGAGCCGGCGACGAGATCCTCTGCCAGGTTGCCCATCGGCTGCAAGCCTGTGCACCTGAAGGCGCGACAATCATTCGCTCCGAGAACGACGAATTCGCTTTCGTCCTGCCGCTCGTCTTCGAGCGCAAGGGTGCGGAGAAAGTCGGGCAGATGTTGAAAGAGGTGCTGTCGGCGCCCTTCGATCTCGGCGATCGCAACGTCCGCCTTTCCGCTTCGTTCGGCTTTGCCGTCTATCCTTTTGCCGGCGAGGTCTTTGAAGACCTGCTGAAGAGCGCCGATACGGCGCTTTATCGTTCCAAGCGCCGCGGCCGCGGCCAGATCACCGTCTATTCCCAGGAAATCGCCCAAGAGATGAAGCGCGCGACGCAGCTCGAACAGGCGCTGCGCAACGCGATCATCGCCAACGAGGTCGACGTGCACTTCCAGCCGATCGTCGATCTGCGCAACGACGCGGTCGTCGGTTTCGAAGCCCTGGCCAGATGGTGCGACGCCGACCTCGGCTATGTCTCTCCAGCCGTGTTCGTACCTTTGGCAGAAGAGCGCGGCTTCATCGAATCGCTGGCCGAGACGCTGTTGCGCAAGGCCGCCCATGCGGCACTCGCCTGGCCGAAGGAGCTGTTCCTGTCGTTCAACCTGTCGTCGGCACAGTTGATGGACCCGGCGACCAGCACGCGTCTCCTGACGATCATCAACCAGATCGGTCTCGACCCGCGACGGTTGGAACTGGAGATCACCGAGACGGCCGTCATGGCTGACGCGGAGACTGCCCAGAAGATCGTGACTGAGCTTCGGGCAGCCGGCGTGCGCGTCTCGCTCGACGATTTCGGCACGGGTCAGTCGAGCCTTGGGCGCCTTCGCGACTTCTCCTTCGACAAGGTCAAGATCGACCGTGCCTTCGTGTCGCGGATTTCCGCCGACCGGGCCTCCGAGCATATCATCAAGGCGATCGTGTCGATGTGCGAAGGCCTGGAACTTGAGGTCGTCGCCGAAGGCATCGAGGATTTTTCCGAAGCGTTGAAGCTGAAGGCGCTCGGCTGCGGCATGGGCCAGGGCTACTTCTACGGCAAGCCGGCCGACGCTGTCGCGACGATGCGCTACCTCTCGGACCGCTATCGCGGCGTTGCAGCTCAGCTTTAGACCCTGCCGCAATAGTGGGTTTCAGTCCTTGGCGCTCTCGGCCCGGTTTCGCGTACCTTCCGCCAGCAGCCAATCCCTGACCCGTCGCGCCTGACTGTTCAGCTCGCGTGAGCGCGGCCAGACGACGTAAAACGCCAGTCCGGTCTTCAGCACGTGACCGCAGACCGGCACCAGTGCACCGGAGCGAACCTGCGGATCGGTCAGGTGCTCCCAGCCAAGCGCCACCCCTTCGCCTGATAGCACCGCCTGGATCACCAGGACATAGTCGTTGATGGCGAGACGACGCGCCTGAGGCGGGTAGGGAAGGCCGGCGCTGGCGAACCATTCGGTCCAGTCGCAGGCGCGCCGGACCGGTTCTTCCAGATGAATGAGGTTGTGGCGCAGCAAATCGGCAGGTTTGCTTGGCAGTCCATGCTGCTCGATATAGGCGGGCGTCGCCACCGCATTGACGACTTCCTCGGCCAGAAGTGCTGCATGGTAGCGCGGCCAATGGCTCGGATCGCCGCCGCGGATGCCGAGCGGGATGGGCTCCTCGTCGAGGTCGAGATCGCGCACGCTCGTCTGGATCCTCAGATCGATCTCCGGCAGATCCTCGCGCATGCGGTTGAGGCGCGGCAGCATCCACATCGAGGCAAAAGCGGTCGATGCCGCAAGCGTCACATTAGTCTCGCGCCCCTTGGAGCGAATGTCTTCCGCCGACTTCTGGATCCGTGACAGACCGACGGATACGTCGGCGTGGAATTTCTCACCAGCCTCCGTCAATTCGACGGCGCGATGCACGCGGTGGAAGAGCGGTACACCCAGCTGCTCTTCCAGCCCGCGAATGGCGTAGGAGACGGCCGCCTGCGTCATGCCGAGCTCGTTGGCGGCTCGGGTGAAATTCTGATGACGGCCGGCAGCCTCGAACACGATGAGGCTGGTTGCAGACGGGAGCAGGCGGCGTAGATTTTCCATAACTTAGGCTTATCGCATGGCTCAATTTTTTCCAGCGTTACAACGTGATTTTTCGTCAATACCATCACCTCAAATGATGGGAGGACGGCGATGGAAATGGTGGCTGTGGAAGCGGGCGAAGCACCGAGACGGACACGAGGATCAAGGCCGCAACGCGGCGGTGTCAGCGCCAAGAGCCTTGGCGTCCCCTACATCGTCCGCAATATTCCGACCTACGATATCCTGAGCGAAGAAAACCTGCTCCGAATCGAGAAGGTCGCCGACCGTATTCTTGCCGAAGTCGGCATCGAGTTTCGCGATGACCCGGCATCCCTTGATCATTGGAAACGCGCTGGCGCCAAGCTGGACGGCGTGCGGGTGACGTTCGAGCCCGGCATGCTGAAGGAGATCGTGCGCTCGGCGCCGCGCCAGTTTACCCAGCATGCCCGCAACCCCGTCCGCAGCGTCGAAATCGGCGGCAACAATGTCGTGTTCTCGCCAGCCTACGGCTCTCCTTTCGTCACCGATCTCGACAACGGCCGGCGTTACGGCACGATCGAAGACTTCCGCAATCTGATAAAGCTGGCGCAGTCGAGCCCCTGGCTGCACCATTCCGGCGGCACCATCTGTGAGCCGGTCGATGTTCCGGTGAACAAGCGCCATCTCGACATGGTCTATTGCCACATCAAATATTCCGACCGAGCCTTCATGGGCTCGATCACCGCCGAGGATCGCGCCGAAGACTCGATCGAGATGGCGCGCATTGTCTTCGGGCACGATTTCGTCGACGCCAACTGCGTCATTCTTGGCAACGTCAACGTCAATTCACCGCTCGTCTGGGACGGAACGATGACGAAGTCATTGCGCGCCTATGCGCGGGCAAACCAGGCGGCTGTCATCGTGCCCTTCATTCTCGGCGGCGCCATGGGTCCGGTCACCAATGCCGGAGCGATCGCGCAATCCTATGCCGAGACGCTGGCCGGCTGCGCCTTGACCCAGCTGGAGCGCAAGGGCGCGCCTGTTATCTTCGGCAACTTCCTGTCGTCCATGTCGCTGCGTTCGGGGTCGCCGACCTTCGGCACGCCGGAGCCGGCGATCGGCAGCATGGTGATCGGCCAACTGGCACGGCGCCTCGGCCTGCCGCTGCGCTGCGCCGGCAATTTTTCCAATTCCAAGCTGCCAGACGCGCAAGCGATGCAGGAGGGCGTCATGTCGATGCTGTCGGCGGTGCATTGCGGCGCCAATTTCATCCTGCACTCGGCCGGCTTCGTCGATGGGCTGCTCGCGATGTCCTACGAAAAGTTCGTCATGGACACGGATTTCTGCGGCGCGCTGCATTCCTACCTCGCCGGCGTTGTCGTCGATGACAACACGCTGGCCATGGACGCCTTTCTGCAGGTTGGGCCAGGCAGCCATTTCCTCGGATGCGATCACACCATGCGCAATTACCAGACCGCCTTCTGGGATTCGGCCCTGTCCGACAACGAGCCTTTTGAAAAATGGACAGAGGAGGGCGGAACCGACATGGCGGCGCGCGCCAACAGGAGTTGGAAGAAGACGCTGGCCGAATACGAAGCGCCGCCGCTGGACGTGGTGATCGACGACGCTTTGACGGACTATGTTTCTCGCCGCAAGAACGGCATGGCGGACGCCTGGTACTGAGCCGACGCCGAGCCTTCTTTGAGAATGCGCATAACAAGAATGATGCCGTGCCACCGGTCCAGCTCAGCGGACAGGCGGTGCTCAAGGGAACAGAAATGACGCTGCCGAAAGACCCACTGCTCCAGCCTTACCGCCTCAAGCATCTGACGCTCAAGAACCGGATCATGTCGACGTCCCATGAGCCGGCCTATTCCGAAGACGGCATGCCGAAGGATCGCTACCGCCTCTATCATCTTGAGAAGGCCAAGGGCGGCATGGCGCTGACCATGACGGCGGGTTCCGCCATCGTTTCGGAGGATTCTCCGCCTGCCTTCGGCAATCTCCACGCCTATTCCGACGAGATCGTGCCCTGGCTGAAGAAGATCGCCGACGACTGTCATGAGCACGACACCGCGGTGATGATCCAGCTCACCCATCTCGGCCGCCGCACCGGCTGGAACAAGGGCGACTGGCTGCCGGTTCTCTCAGCCTCGCCGGTGCGCGAGGCCGCGCATCGGTCGTTTCCAAAGGAGATCGAAGACTGGGATATCGAGCGCATCGTCGGCGACTATGCGACAGCCGCCGCCCGCATGCAGGCCGCCGGCCTTGATGGTATAGAGCTTGAGGCCTACGGCCATCTGATGGACGGCTTCTGGTCGCCTGCCACCAACCAGCGCGACGACGACTTCGGCGGCTCGCTCGACAACCGCCTGCGCTTTACCCACATGGTGCTCGACGCCATCCGCAAGTCCGTCGGGCCGGATTTCATCGTCGGCATGCGCATGGTGGCAGACGAGGATTGGGAGAAGGGGCTTTCGAAGGAAGAAGGCATCGAGATCGCCCGCCGCCTGGCAAACTCCGGCAAGGTCGATTTCCTCAACATCATCCGCGGACACATCGACCATGATGCGCCGTTGACCAAGGTCATCCCGATCCAGGGCATGGCCGCCTCGCCGCATCTCGATTTTGCCGGCGAAATCAGGGCGGCGACCAAATTTCCGGTTTTCCATGCGGCCCGCATCGCCGATGTCGCCACCGCACGCCACGCGATAGCCGAGGGCAAACTCGACATGGTCGGCATGACCCGTGCCCATATCGCCGACCCGCATATCGTCCGGAAAATCGAAGAGGGCCGGGAAGCCCAGATACGCCCCTGCGTCGGCGCGACCTACTGTCTCGATCGTATCTACGAGGGTGGCGGCGCACTCTGCATTCACAATGCGGCGACTGGGCGCGAGGCGATCGTGCCACACGTCATCTCCAGAAGCGAAGGGCCGAAGCGAAAGGCCGTCGTCGTCGGTGCCGGTCCGGCCGGCCTTGAGGCGGCGCGTGTGCTTGCCGAGCGCGGCCATGTGGTCGAGATCATCGAGGCTACCGGCGAGGCGGGCGGGCAGATTCTGCTTGCCCAGCGCAATCCGCGGCGCAAGGAACTGATCGGCATCGTCGACTGGCGGCTGTCGGAGCTGGAGAGGCTTGGCGTGCCGATCCACTACAACGTCTTTGCCGGCGTCGACGATGTTCTGGAGCGGTCGCCCGATCTTGTCGTCGTTGCTACCGGCGGCATCGCCCAAAACCCGGCTCTGGAGGCGGGGGACGAACTGGTTGTCTCAAGCTGGGATATCATCGCCGGTGCGGTGAAGCCGGAGGGACCCGTGCTGCTCTATGACGACAACGGCGCCCATAGCGGCATGACTGCGGCCGAATTGATTGCGCGCGCTGGCGTCGAGCTCGAGATCATCTCGCCCGAGCGCATGTTCGCGCCCGAAGTCGGCGGCATGAACCATGTGCCTTACGCCAGGGCGTTTGCAGATCACAATGTGCGTGTGACGATCAACACCCGCCTCCGGTCGGTTCGGCGGGAAGGCAATGGGCTGGTGGCGACGCTCGGTTCCGATTTTTCTGACACGGCATCGAGCGAACGCCGGGTGGCGCAGGTGGTGGTCGAGCACGGCACCGTGCCGATGGACGATCTCTACCGCGAATTGAAGCCGATTTCTCGCAATCTGGGCGCCGTCGACTACAAGGCGCTGCTTCGCGGCGAAAACCCGATCCCACTGCGCAACCCGGGCGCCGGCTTCGACATGTTCCGCATCGGCGATGCCGTCGCCAGCCGCAACATCCATGCCGGCATCTATGATGCGCTGCGCTACGGCGTGCTTTTCTGAACAAAACGAGCGGCGGTGAAAGCACCGCCGCTCCATCTTCTGGTCGTCTAACGATCCAGCTTACTGCTGGGTACCCTCAGCCGGTGCCGGCTGCATCGGGGTAGCCGGTGCCGTTCCGGTGGTCGAGGAGGTCGTCGACGTGTCAACCGGCTGGTTGGCGAGCTGTTCGGCGACCTGCTGCGCCTTGGTCTTGAACTCGGGAGCCGCCTTCAAGGTTTCGGCGGTTTCCGTCGTCGTCAGCTTCAAGGCATCCGTATTGGCCTGTTCGGAGATCTGAATGCGATCGAACGGGACCGCAACGTTCTTCTCACCGAGGCCCAGGAAGCCGCCGACACCGATCACAGCAGCTACAACGCCGCCATCCTTCTTGATGATCAGGTCGTTAATCTCACCGACATTTTCGTCGCCGGCATTATAGACGGTCTGGCCGACATAGGTGCTGGTCGCGATCTGGTCACTGGCCTGTTCGGTCAGGTACGTTCCGTCAGACTGGGCCGTGACAGCCGGTGCTTCGGTGGTTGCCGGCGGTGTCGTCTGCGCCTGGTCTGCAGGTGCTTCGGCACCCGGAGCCGGCTGAATTTCCATCGTCTGCGGCTCGGCCGGCTTAGGCTGGGTGGCGTCCTGAGCGAAGGTCATCGGCGCGAACGCAACACTCGCGATAAGCGCACCGGCCGCAACGGAAGATACAAGTTTCTTGGTCATCTCAAACTGCCTTTCCTTGACGTTGTCGATCAAGGCGCGGTCCTGATCGTCGCCAGGTTTCCACCGCACCGGTGATACCAAAGCAACGCCTGGCGGCAGAAACGGTTCCAGAAAAATTCGACTGATCGCGCCGGAATTCTGGCAGTCATGCGCCAAACTTCTATGGTCGCAGATCAATATCGCCGGTGGTCGTCGCTCACCTTTCGGCAGATATCGGAGCGTCATCACTCCGGCTATGTATTTTAGTGGTTTATTGAGTTCTGCTTTACATTCATACAATATTGAGTGTTCTTGCCTATACTTGCTGAAGACGGGATGGAGCATTCTTCGTGGATATTCCATCCTGTTGATCTGGACGGTTCCCCATGTTTCTGCCACGGCGATTTCTCTCCGTTTCCCTGCTTTCCGTTTTGGTGATGGTCTGCCTTGTCGGGATCGAGCGCAGCCTGTTCGGCGTGCGCTATTTTTCGGAGCGGATGCCTGAGATCGAACCCTACAATCTTTGGCATGCATGGGTGTCGCTCAGTCTGTCGCTTGCGGCTATTCAGGGGTTCACGCGCGATGCGTCCTGGCTCGGCGCACCCGCGCTTCGGATGGCCTCACGCCGCGAACTGTGGATCTGCATCGCAATGCCGGTCTTTGCAGCCGCGGCGGCCCTTCTTTTCAGCGTCGATGCCGCGATCTTCAGCGCCCTGGCCCGCGAGGACAACATCTTCGAGTGGCTTTCCGCCCTGTTGATCTTTGCCTCAAGCGTGTTCTTCGCGCTGGCGGCCATGGGTCAATTGCGCGCGGCGCGGGGTGAGGCCGATCGCGTCGCATGGCTGGCGGCCGGTGCCGCGGCATCCTTCAGCCTTGTTCTGTTCATCGTCGGCATGGAAGAGATATCCTGGATGCAACGCGTGTTCGGCATTTCCACGCCCGACGCGTTGCTGGGCCTCAACAAGCAGCAGGAACTGAACCTGCACAACATCTCAACCGGTTTCACCGAGCTGCTCTATTATACCGGCAGCTTCGTGCTTTTGACGTTAGCGCCCTTTGTCTGGCTCTACCTTCGCAAGGGTTTCGCGCTCGGGCGGTTCGAAGCATTCACGCCGAGCGTTTTGGTGTTGGCGGCAAGCGCACCGATGGCGGCGTTCAACAGCGACAACTGGAGCATGCTGCCGACCCAGATGATGGTGATGATGACGATAATCATCCTGCTGGTGATCGCCGATCTCGCACTGCGGGGCGGCTTATGGCGGGAATTCACAGTGCTCACCGCCGGCGCGATCCTGATCGTCGCGATCCAGGAACTGTTCGTGCTGCAGGCGCAGGAACTCGTGCGCATCTGGGATCCGACCGAATACAAGGAACTCTTCATTGCGGTTGGTCTCGCCATCTATGGCTATGAGACCTGGTGGCGGCTGCGCTCGTTGGCGCCGGCCACCGAGTTGCTGGTCGGTCGCCGATCGACGGCCGGATAAACGAAAACCCCGCCGAAGGGGCGGGGTTCCACTGCCGTGTCGCTTGGCGCAACAGCTATCCTCAATGGCTTTCGCGCAGAACCTCGCTGCCGCTTCCGCCAACGAGGAAATCCAGGTCGGCGCCCTTGTCCGCCTGCAGCACCGTATCCTGATAGAGCTTGTAGTAGCCGCGTGTCCATTTCTGCTCCGGCGGCTGCCAGGCGGCCATGCGGGCTGCAAACTCTTCCTCGCTGATCATCAGGTTGAGTTCGCCCTTCATCGCGTCGAGCCGGATGCGGTCACCGGTTCTGACGATCGCCAACGGCCCGCCGGCGTTCGATTCCGGGCTGACATGCAGCACGACGGTTCCAAACGCCGTACCCGACATGCGGGCGTCCGAAACGCGCACCATGTCGCGCACGCCCTTTTCGACCAGCCGGCGCGGGATCGGCATGTTGCCGACTTCCGCCATGCCGGGATACCCCTTGGGACCGCAGCCCTTGAGCACCAGGATGGTGTCTTCGGTCACCGGCAGATCCGGATCGTCGATCTTGGCCTTCAGGTCCTCGATCGTCTCGAAGACATAGGCCGGGCCCTCATGCGCCAGCAGATGTTCGCTGGCGGCAGACGGCTTGATGACCGCGCCGTTCGGCGCAAGGTTGCCTTTGAGCACGCGAATGCCGGCTGCCGCACGCAGCGGATTGTCGAGTGGGCGGATGACGTCGTCGTTGAAGACCTCGGCGTCTTCCCAATATCGGCTGATCGGCATGCCGAAGACCGTTGGCGCATCCGCATGCAGCAGATGCTGGATGCGGTTCATGACGGCTGGCAGGCCGCCGGCATAGGCGAGATCCTCGATCAGATACTTGCCTGAAGGCATGCAGTTGACGATGCACGGCACCTGACCGCCGACGCGGTCGAAGTCCTCGAGACAGAGATCGACGCCGGCACGGCCGGCGATCGCCAGCATATGCACGACCGCATTGGTCGATCCGCCGACGGCGGCGTTGGCAATGATCCCGTTTTCGAAATTCTTCTTGGTCAGGATCTTCGACAGGCGCAGATCCTCATGCACCATCTCGACGATGCGCTTGCCCGTCATGTGCGACAGCGCCATTCGGCGCGCATCGACGGCGGGGAGTGCGGCATTCATCGGCAGCGACAGGCCCATCGCCTCGACGATCGACGCCATGGTGGTGGCCGTGCCCATGGTCATGCAGACGCCGGGCGAACGCGACATGCCGCTCTCGGCCGCCATGAACTCCTGAACGCTCATCTCGCCGGCGCGCACCGCTTCTGAAAATTTCCAGACGTCGGTGCCGGAGCCGATGTCCTTGCCCTTCCATTTGCCGTTCAGCATCGGCCCGGAGGAAACGACGATCGTCGGCAGGTCCACCGAAGCCGCGCCCATCAGCTGGCCGGGTGTCGTCTTGTCGCAGCCGCCAAGCAGCACGACGCCGTCGATGCCATAGGCGCGGATTGCCTCCTCGACGTCCATGGCGAGCAGGTTGCGAAACAACATCGCCGTCGGCCGCATCTGCGTTTCGCCAAGCGAGGACACCGGAAACTCGACCGGAAAGCCGCCGGCCTCCCAGACGCCGCGCTTGACGCCCTCAGCCAGAATGCGCAGGTGGCTGTTGCATGGGGTCAGTTCCGACCAGGTGTTGCAGATGCCGATGATCGGGCGCCCGTCGAAGACATGGTCCGGAAATCCCTGGTTCTTCATCCAGGAGCGATGGATGAAACCATCCTTGTGGGTGCCGCCATACCAGTGCCGACTGCGCAGTTCTTTCTTCTTGTCGCTCATTCAAGCTTCCTCCTCACCATGCGATTGATCGCGTGGATGAATTGTATGACTTTTTATTGGCGCTTCGCTACTGCATGTTTCTTTAAAATCCCATTCGATTTAAGGAAAAAACATGCAGCACTTCAAAGTGCTACAGCGACCTTTGCGCGTCTAATAAGACGCGCGGTGCTGTAGGGTTTCCGATCAGAGGCGGAAGGACGGCTCGAACCGGCCGTTGACGCTGACGCCGAGTTCGAAGGTCTTGCCGGCATGCGGATCAGCTGCGCGCGCCGCTTCGTCCAGATCCTGCCAGGCCGACGTCACCAGCATGCGGTCGGCCTTCGCCCCGATGAAGGCCGTGCAGCTCGGCTGCGTCGTCGGCATCGCATAGCGCGTGAGACGCACGCCGTCGGGCCTATAGACGTCGACCGTGCCGCTGCCCCAGCGGGCATTCCAGATCAAGCCGTCGGCGTCGCAGACCGAGCCATCGATGCCGCCGGCCTCGCCGCTGCTGTCGACGAGCAGGCTGGGCTCGCCCGTTGGCAATCCCGTCTCGGCATCGATGTCGACGCGCATCAGGTGGTTGACATCGGTGTCGACGAAATAGGCAACGGTTCCGTCAGGCGAAAAGCAGATGCTGTTGGGAATGGTGATCCGGTCATAGAGCCTAGTCACCTGCGTGCCGGCGACGTGATAGATCGCGCCCGCTCCCTTTTCGGCGCTGCGCCCCATGGTGCCGATCCACAGCGAACCGGACGCATGAACGCGGCCGTCGTTCGAGCGGTTGCCGGGCTTGTCCTCCAGCGTCGTCACGAGGCTGAACGCGCCCGTCTGCGTATCTCTCAGGAACAGCCCCTGGTCGGAAACGATCAGTTGCCGGAGCGGATCGATGACGGCAAGGACGCTGCCGAGGAACGGAAGCGCATGCACGGCCTTGCGGCCGGTTTCGAGGTGCAGTTCGTGCAGTTCCTGGCCCTTGATGTTGAACCACCAGGCGGTGCCGCTGCCGGGGTCGTAGGTTGGGCCTTCCCCGAGGATCGAGGTCGCTCCGCAAAGGATGCTGCCGGCAAAAGGAATACTATCGCTCATCATCGTGCTCCGTAGACGGCGTCGTAGGCCTTGACTGTCGCGACGGCGCGCTTGCCGACGTCGGAGGCACTCATTCCGGGCTTGTAGAGGCTCGATCCGAGCCCGAAGCTTCTGATGCCGATCTTGGCATAGTCGGCGAAATTCTCCTCCGACACGCCGCCGACGGCTGCCACTTCGACATCGGTCGGCAGCACGGTGCGGATCGCGGCGATCCCGGAAGGGCCGAGCACGCTTGCCGGGAAGAATTTGAGGCCGGTTGCGCCTGCCGCAGCGGCCGCGAGCGCCTCCGTCGGGGTGAAGACGCCGGGCATGGTCACCATGCCCTTTTGCGCCGCCAGCCGGATCACTGCCGGCTCGACATTGGGGCTGACCATCAGCCGTCCGCCGACATCGGCAAGCTGTTCGACCTGCGCGGTCGTCAGCACCGTGCCGGCGCCGATCAGGCAGCCCTGCGGCGCCATCTTTACCGCGGTTTCGATCGACCGGAACGGGTCCGGCGAATTGAGCGGGATCTCGATCGCGGTGAAGCCCGCCTCGATCAGCGTGCCGACGACGCCTTCGGTTTCCTCGGGCTTGAGGCCGCGCAGGATGGCGACCAGCGGGTATTTCATCGGCGGAAAGGGGATACGGTTCATATCAGCAGTCTTTCGGTCAGAGGGGCCAGATTGCCTGTGCGGCAGTCGAAAGGCCGGCGCGCACGGCCTCGTCGGCGTCGACGATCCGGGGGCTAAGATTGAGGCTTGCAAGTGCTTCGCGATAGAGCGCACCGAGAGAGCCGGAGGCGACGAGGCAGACGCTATCGACGGTTCCGGCCGCTGCCAGGGCGCCGGCGATCTCAAGCCCGATCAGCGTACCCGACAGCGTCGCCTTGGCGTCCGTCGCCGTCGTGCCGTGCAGCAATTGCCCGGCCCGCACGCCGAACGGCAGGTTGGTGGCGAGCGCCGGGTCGGCGTAGGCCGCCGCGACGGCGGCGAGGAACGCGGGATGGTCGCGGGAAAAAACCTGCGCATCCGCGACCGAATGGCTGAGAATGGAATGCCTGGCGATCACGTCGAACAATTCGCCGGTCATGAAGGTCGAGAAACCGGTGACCTTGCCGCCGTCGAGCCGCACCCATTTGCTGTGGGTTCCGGGCATGCAGACGAGGTGCCGGCCGTCGCCAAGCCTGGCTGCAGCGCCGAGCAGCTGGGTCTCTTCGCCACGCATGACGTCGGGATGCTGCTGATCGCGCTGGGCAAGACCCGGCAGAATGCGGATGTCGCGGCCGACATCGGGCACCGCGACGGCGCTTGCCGCAATTCTCGAGAGGACGGCGGGCGTATCGAGGTAGCCGGCCTCCAGCCAGCCCTGCTTGGCGCCCGCCATGCCGCAGATGATGACGGGCAGGTGCGTCGGTGCGGCCACCGCCGCCAGATGTGCTTCCAGCACGGTTGAAAAGCCGGTCTTGGCGGCCGTGGTCATGCCTTCGCCGCTTCGCCGCTCTGCAAGCACCGCGCCGTCTTCGGCAATGATCCAGAGCCGAAAGCTCGTGGTTCCCCAGTCGACTGCGGCATAATAGGCTGCGGTCATCAAAGTGCGCCTCCGTCAATGATCATCGTTTGGGCCGTCATGCCCATGGAACTGTTGGACGCCAGGTAAAGGCATGGGCCGACGAGGTCCTCGGCGGTCAGGCTTCGCTTCAGGCATTGTTTCTCCAGCATCGCTGCAATCGCCGTTTCGTCGAGCCAGAGTTTCTTTTGGCGCTCGGTAACGATCATGCCGGGTAGGATCGCATTGACGCGGATATTGTCGGGGCCAAGCTTGCCGGCAAGCGACTTCGTCAATCCGATGATGCCCGCCTTGGCCGTCGCATAGGCGGGGATTTCCGCCATGTTGAGCAGGAAGGCGATCGACGAGAAGTTGACGATCGATCCGCCGCCGGCCCGGCGCATATGCGGCGCTATCGCCTGGCTCATGAAGAACAGGTGCCTGAGATTGACGGCCTGGCTTTCGTCCCAGCTCTCTTCGGTGACGCTTTCGAGCGGCTGCCGGTCGTCGCGTGCGGCATTGTTGACGAGCACGTGGATCGCGCCAAGTGTCGCCGCGGCCGTTTCGGCGGCTGTCCTCAATGCCTCGATATCGCGCAGGTCGGCATGAATGAAGAGCGGCCTATATCCGGCCTCGACAGAAAGCCTGTCGGCGAGCTCCCGGCTTGCCGCCTCGTCGATGTCGACGAAGGCGACGTGCGCCCCTTGACGAACGAAACCTTCGACGAGTGCCGCACCGATGCCGGCGCCACCGCCGGTGACAAGGATACAGCGATCCCTCAGGTCGTGAAATTGGGCCGCAGGCAACGGCATCGGTCGGGCACTCCCCATTCGCGCCGTCCCGGCACGCTTGCAGGTTTCTTTGTTCCAATATGTGGAACGTGATTTTATTATATGGAATTATCGGGCGACGGCGGTTATCTTGTCAAGATAGGATGGCGGACCTTGGACCTTGATGGGACCGGAATGATGCGAGCGACATGAGCGAAGACCTGGCAGTGTTTGCGGATGGTGAGGTGGCGGGTACCGGCACGCTCGGCAAGGCCATGGCCGTTCTTGAGGCCGTTGTGATGGCGGATGGGCCGCAGCGTTTCACCGACATCCTTGCCCGATCCGGCCAGCCGCGCGGAACCTTGCATCGGCTGCTCAGCCATCTCGTCGAGGAAGGGCTGCTCGTGCAGCGGCGCGATCTCTGCTACGAGCCGGGCCTGCGCCTGCTCACACTTGCCTATCGCTCCTGGTCCAGCAATCGCTTCCGCGACGTTGCTGAACCGCATCTTCGCAGCCTGCACGAGTTGACGGGTGAGACTGTGCATCTCGGCATCCTCAGGGAAACCGAGATCGTCTATGTCGACAAGGTCGAAAGCCGGCAGACGGTGCGCATGAGTTCGCAGATCGGCAAGGCCTCTCCCGTCTATTGCACCGGCATCGGCAAGGCGGCGCTGTCGCTGTTGCCGCAACCGGAACTGGAGCGGCTTGTTGCAAAAATGGCGTTCCACGCGTTCACCCCGCATACGCATCGCTCGGCCGAAACGTTGCTGGCGGAGATTGCGGACATTCGCCGCGACGGACACGCTTTCGATCGGGAAGAACATGAGATAGAGATCCGTTGCGTGGCTGCGCCGATCCGTGTTTCGGGTAGCGATCTGACGGCTGGAATCTCGGTTACGGGACCGGCCTATCGGGTGAGCATGGAGCAACTGGCCGCCTGGTCGGGGGCGGTACGGACGGCGGCGGCGGCGATCGGGGAGGAGGCCGCGATTCGCCTCGGTCCGGGCCGCGGTGGACCTTGAGTTCACTTTACGGTAAATTAGAAACTTCGACTGGACGTAGTGTTCCAAGCTCGATAACGTTAATATATCAGACTCGCTTCGCGGTTCCCGCGGACAGAGTTGATTATGACATTGATAGAAATTTTGACGTGATCTTCATGCGGCGTCAGCGGCCGTGCTCCTCCCCGGAGCTGGATGTGGAGAAGGGCGGAAGATGATCGATTTCAGCGCGAATATGGCGTCATTGATGCTTCCTGACGGACGGTCCGTGAGGGGGCCGATTTGTTGCGAGGACGATATCAGACGGGTGATCGGCCAGGTTGCGGAGGCCTACGGCTTCCGTGGTTTCCTTGTGCTCGCCGTTCCGGATACCGGCTGTAACAGCCTTGAGGACAACGCCATCATGACGACCTATCCGGTCGAGTTCCTGAAAGGCTACGACAGCGCTGGCCTGATCAATGGCAGCCCTGTGATCCAGCGTCTGCGCCGCAGCACCATACCGTTTACCTATGATGCCCATCAACTGGCGCGCCGCCGCGCCGATGGCAAGGGCGACGCGGCCATCTGCGTCTTTGAGCAGGCGGGCATGCCGCGCGGCATCTATCTGCCGGTGCACGACGCTGGCGGCCACCGGGCTGCGATTGCCTTTGGCGGCGACCGCCCTGTGGTGTCGAACGACGAGATGCAGGAACTCAATCTGTGGGCCGGTATTCTGTTCAGCAAGCTGGCCGAGGTGCGTGAGCGCGGGCGACGCGGCTCGGGAAGCCTGTCGCGCCGCGAGGTCGAATGCCTGCGCTGGGCCGCCGCCGGCAAGACCACGAGCGAGATGGCGCGCATCCTGGCGCTATCGGAGTATACGGTGAACCACTATCTCAACCGGGCGACGCGAAAGCTGGATTCGGTCAATCGCGTGCAAACGGTCGTCAAGGCCATGCGTGCCGGTTTGATCAACTGAGAATTGGCACATCCTGCACATCAAAGCTGGATGCTGCGGCATGGCGCAGGTCGCTTGTAGGGAAATACACAGGCTTTTGGGCGCGTAGGGCAGGGAATCTCGATCATCTGTTGGCATTGGCCTGCAGGTCGGTCTATTTGATAGTTGATGAATGCCATGGAACGCGCGAATGCAGGATACGATGACCACCGGGACGACTGACGCAGATCTGCCCCGGGGCGGTGATTTCGCGTCCGAGATCGCAAAACTGGAGACCCAGTTCGACATCATCCGCTATATGCGGCGGATCACGCAGATGTTCGGCTTCAAAACCTTTCTCATCTGTTCGATCCCTTCCATTGATGTCGAGCGCCTGGCGGCAACCACGGTCATTTCCAATATGCCGGCAGAGCTGCTCAACAAATATGACAGCCTGTCGATGCTGCGCTTCAGCACCGGCGTCAAGCGGCTGCGGGAAACGACGACGCCGTTCCAGGTGACGCTCGATGCCTGGGAAGGCGAGGGCGGCAAGCCCGATTCAGCCCGGGAATACATTGCGATGCTGCGCGAGAACGCCATCTTCCAGGCCAGCTACTTCCCGGTGCATGACGCCGAAGGCGGCCGTGGCGCCGTCATCCTGATGGGGCCGGAAGCCGAACTGCCGATGACGGTGATCATGGAACTGCAGATGATCGCGATCCATGTCTACAACCGGTTGGCCGAGATCGGTTCCGTGTGGAAGAACAGCAGTGCGTCGCTGTCCGAGCGCGAGATCCAGTGCCTGAGCTGGACGGCGGCGGGAAAGACCAGCGCCGAGATTGCCGGCATTCTCGGCCTCTCCGAGCACACGGTGAACCACTACCTCAACCACGTCACCAAGAAGCTCGACGCGGTGAACCGGACGCAGGCCGTCGTCAAGGCGATGAAGAAGGGCTACATCAGCTAGCCGTCGTTCGGCGCGACGGGCCCGAAGCCTTTCGCCCCGTCTTCCGCGTGGGTCACAGCTGAAAGATGCACCGATCCTGTGCGGATTTGAGACCATTGCCCATAAACTGGGCAGATGCTCTCGGGGTCTCGGGCAACCAACGCCGCATCTAATCCACTGAAAATATTCGCTTTTTTGTTCTTCCTCGAATCTGGCACGCATCCTGCATTGCTAGATGCATGTCCAGAGGGGACTAAAAACAAGACAGCGCCCAAGAAGGTCGCGACAAAAAGGGCCGCCACCCAACCCCGTGTGATCCCTGGATCACGCTTGTGATTCCGGATGTACGGACACCAGGGTGAGTGGCGGCCCTGCTTTTTCCGTTATGTCGCATTGGCGAAGCGCCCTGCCTCGATTATCTAAGGGATAACAAACGTTATCCAAGAGATAGCAGAGAATGAGAGGGCGCGATGCCGGAAGTCACCAGAGACGTGGTTCTTGATAAGCTGCGAACGGTCCGCGGACCGGACATGGAAGGCAACATCGTCGAGCTTGGGCTCGTGTCGGATGTCTTCATTTCGGATGGCAAGGCCTATTTCTCGATCACCGTTCCGGCCGATCGGGCCAAGGAACTGGAGCCGATGCGCGCAGCCGCAGAGCGCGTGGTGCGGGAAATCCCGGGAATCAGCGCGGCGATGGTCGCTCTGACGGCCGACCGCAAGGCAGCACCAGCGGCAGCCCCGGTACAGCGTCCGCAACCGGCCGGCGCCCATGCCGGTCATGCCCATGGCCAGCGTCCGGCCGGCGGCGCGCCCGCCAAGGCAGGCATTCCCGGCGTTGGCGCAATCATCGCCGTCGCCTCCGGCAAGGGCGGCGTCGGCAAATCCACCACATCGGTCAATCTGGCGCTGGCGCTGAAGGCCAACGGCCTGAAAGTCGGCCTGCTCGACGCCGACATCTATGGCCCGTCGATGCCGCGCCTCCTGAAGATTTCCGGCCGGCCGCAGCAGATCGAGGGCCGGATGATCCGCCCGATGGAAAACTACGGCCTCAAGGTCATGTCCATGGGCTTCCTCGTTGACGAGGAAGTGGCGATGATCTGGCGCGGCCCGATGATCCAGTCGGCGCTGTTGCAGATGCTGCGCGAAGTCGCCTGGGGTGATCTCGATGTGCTGGTTGTCGATATGCCGCCAGGCACCGGCGACGCGCAATTGACCATGGCACAGCAAGTTCCACTCGCCGGCGCGGTGATCGTCTCGACGCCGCAGGACCTGGCGCTCATCGATGCCCGAAAAGGGCTGGCGATGTTCCGCAAGGTTGAAGTGCCGGTGCTCGGCATCATCGAGAACATGAGCTATTTCGTCGCGCCGGACACCGGCAAGCGCTACGACATTTTCGGCCATGGCGGCGCGCGCAAGGAGGCCGAGCGCATCGGCGTACCCTTCCTCGGCGAAGTGCCGTTGACCATGGGCATCCGCGAAACATCCGATGCGGGCACGCCTCTGGTCGTTTCCGATGCAGACGGCGAGATCGCCCGCATCTATCGCGACATCGCGACCAAGGTCTGGGCTGAGGTTTTGGCTGCCCGCGACGACAAGAGCCGTGCAATGCCGAGCATCGTCTTCGAATAGGCCTTCATCCAGCTTCGTCGGACGCCATCGTTGCGGTGGCAGCCCGACTTGGCGGTCGCCTGCTGCAGCCCCCTGGAATAGCGGCACAATTTTGTCCGCGCCCCGATTTCGATTCGGCGAAACATGCAGTAGGGTGACGCCGGAACAGTAGACGGCGCCTGTGTCATGTATCGAGGGGGCATTGATTTTGCGTCTGTATTGCGCCATATGCCGTGCCGCACTTGCGAAGGTGCCCAACTTAGCGCCCTCTCGCTGGAGATCTTGTCCTCCCGCGACGACCGAGTTGAGGATTTTGTCCTGACTGGCGGAACGCTTCATCCGATGGAATTCGATTGTGGGAATACTGTGGCGCCGATGCGGTTGCTCACTTTCGCTCGGGTTCGCACCTCTGCCCAGGGCCGCAGCTGCGGGAAGGGCGCCTGAATGATCACGGGCTATTGCTCCAACGGTGAGACTGTCACCCTGTCGGTGGCGGATGAGCTCGTTGCCCTGCGGCCAGATATCGTTTGGGTCGACCTCGTCGAGCCGAGCAAGGCCGAGGATCTGATGATGGAGAAGCTTCTGGGCATCTCGATCCCGACACGCGACGACCTGAAGGACATCGAGCCGTCGAGCCGGCTCTATACCGAGGCCGATGCCGTGTTCATGACGGCGTCGCTGGTCTATCGTTCGGAAACCGATATTCCCGATCTCACCGACGTTGCCTTCATCCTGCATGGCGGGCGTCTTGTGACCATTCGCTACGCCGAACCGCGTGCCTTCGCCCTCTTCAAGGCGGCAATGCATCGGATTCCGGGCGGCTGTCCGAACGGTGTGGTGATGCTGACCCGGTTGCTCGAAACGATTGCCGACCGCACTGCCGAAATTCTCGAGCAGGCCGTGGGCAAGATCGACGATCTGTCGCTGCAGGTCTTTGGCGACAAGGCAGTCGTCAAACGTCGTCCGCCGCATTTTCTGGAAGCGCGCCTGCGCGATGTCGCCGGCCATCACCGGCTGGTCGCCAAGACCCGCGATAGCCTCGCGTCGCTCTCGCGCCTGTTGACCTTCGTCTACACCGTTCCCGAGGTCCAGGCGGACAAGGACAGCCGCGAACTTTGCCGCTCGATCTCGCGCGACATCCAGACATTGTCGGAACATGCGTCGTTCATCTCCGGCAACATCACCTTCCTGCTCGACGCCTCTCTCGGCCTCATCAATGTCGAGCAGAATGCCATCATCAAGATTTTCTCGATCGCTTCGGTGGTATTGTTGCCGCCGACGCTGGTCGCTTCCGTCTACGGCATGAACTTTCGCGTCATGCCGGAACTCGAATGGCCGCTCGGCTATCCCTGGGCGCTGGCTGCCATGGTCATATCCGCCGTGATACCGTTTTTCTTCTTTCGCTGGAAAGGCTGGCTGTAACAGCCTGTAGGACACGCATGACCCAATCGCATGCCCCTTCCACACAAGGGTCGAAAGACCTGCGCCGGCTGCTCGTCCTCGGCCTCGGCTCCATCGGCGTCGTCTATGGCGATATCGGCACCAGCCCGCTCTACGCGTTTCGCGAAGCGCTGCGCCCGGTGTCCCACGACGGCGTCACCGATGTCGAAATCATCGGCCTGATCTCGCTGATGATCTGGACGCTGACGATCATCGTCACGATCAAATATGTGCTGTTTCTGCTGCGCGCCGACAACCAGGGGGAGGGCGGCACGCTCTCGCTGCTGGCGCTGCTGATGAAAACGGGGAATGGCCACACGGCCATCCTGTTCTTCATGGGCATTGCCGGTGCCGCGCTGTTCATCGGCGATGCGATGATCACGCCGGCTCTGTCAGTGCTTTCGGCCGTCGAGGGCTTGAAACTCGTGACCCCGGCGCTGTCGGACTATGTCGTTCCCATTGCCGTGGTCATCCTGCTCTTGATGTTTGCCGTGCAGTCCAAGGGCACGGCCGCGGTCTCCAACTTCTTCGGCCCGATCACGCTCGTCTGGTTCCTGGTCATGGGTGGCATCGGCCTTGTCCACATTTCCGACGACCTGTCGATCTTCAAGGCTTTCAATCCTTATTATGCCGTCAGCTTCATGTTCAATGAGGGCTATGTCGGCATCATCGTGCTCGGCGCCGTGTTCCTGACGGTGACCGGCGCAGAGGCGCTCTATGCGGACCTTGGCCATTTCGGCCGCCGGCCCATCCAGTGGGCATGGTTCCTGGTCGTCTTTCCGGCGCTGACGCTCAACTATCTCGGCCAGGGCGCGTTCATCCTGAAGAACCCCGAGGCGATGTCGGACCCGTTCTTCCTGATGTTCCCGAAATGGGCGCTGCTGCCGGTGGTCATCCTGGCGACGTTCGCGACGATCATTGCCAGCCAGGCGGTGATAACGGGCGCATTCTCATTGACGCGGCAGGCGATCCACCTCGGCTTCCTGCCGCGCATGGCGATCTTCCACACGTCGGAGACACACACGGGGCAGATCTATCTGCCCAACGTCAACACGCTGCTGATGTTCGGCGTCATGGCGCTGGTCTTCGTCTTCGGCTCGTCGGAATCGCTCGCCACCGCCTATGGCATCTCGGTCACCGGCGCGATGGTGGTCACGACAGTTCTCTCCTTCGAGTTCCTGCGTGCGCGCTGGAACTGGTCGGCGCTCTGGGCCGGCGCCGTGCTGCTGCCGCTGTTCGCGCTGGAATTCGTCTTCCTCGGCGCCAACATGCTGAAGATCCATGACGGCGGCTACGTGCCGGTGCTGATCGCCGCGACCTTCATCGTGATCATGTGGACCTGGAAACGCGGCACGGAAATTCTCCATGCCAAGACCCGCCATATCGACATTCCGCTGGCAAGCTTCGTCAAGTCGATCGAGCGCAAGAGCGAACATGCGCCGGTTTCGGTGCCCGGCACAGCGGTGTTCCTGACGAGCGACCCGGAATCGACGCCCGCGGCCCTGCTGCACAACATCAAGCACAATCACGTGCTGCATCAGCAGAATTTCATCCTGACGATCCGCACCGCCAATACGCCGAAAGTGCCAAAGGCCGAACGCGTCAGCGTGCAGCCGCTTTCCGAACGCTTCACCCTGCTCGAAATGCGCTTCGGTTTCATGGAGACGCAAAACGTCTCGCAGGCGCTGGGGCTCTTCCGCAAGTCGGGGCTGAAGTTCGACATCATGTCGACGTCGTTCTATCTCGGACGGCGCAAGCTGGTACCGGACGCCCAGTCCGGCATGCCGCATTGGCAGGACCGCCTGTTCATCGCGCTCGCCAATGCCGCGATCGACCCTTCCGACTACTTCCGCCTGCCGACCAACCGCGTCGTCGAACTCGGCTCGCACGTCATCATCTGACGATACCGGCTGCAAAGACGGCCGGCGGGCCGCAAGGCCCGCTCTTCCGGCCTTTCAGTGAAGACGCATTAACCAAACATCAAGGTTAATGCTTCATTTTCAAGGCTCGAACGAAGCATCGTCGGCACAGCGTCCGGCGGCTTCATTGTCCTAGCGTCCTGCGCGGAACCTGTCCGCTGGCTCATCGCCGGCGAGGGCAGAGCCGTGCCTTCGATCAGCGTTGCGTGGAGTCGGTTGGTGCGTAAGAGTAGCAAACTGCGTCGCGAATCTCGTGTTAACTTCTCCGCCTGGCTGGCTCCGGCACTCATTGGCCTTGCGGTGTATATCGGTTTCCCCACGGTCGCGGCCTATTCCGACCTTGCGACCTTCCTGTCCGGTATCAATCGTGGCGGTGAGCGCTGGCGGATGTACATGACGCCGTCGCCAGCGGGATCGATCCACGAAGTCGAGATGGTCTTTGCCGATCCGATCACGACGGGCGCGCTCGATGGCGGCGCCGGTATCGATCTTCCCGATGGCAGCCGCGTCGCTCTGACCGCAGAAAGCAAGCACGCCGGCACGCCGGATGAAGACCGCGTCAACCGCAAGGGCAAGAAGGGCCGTATCGTCGCCGTCACCCCTGTCACCCCACCCAAGGATTTTACCGCCGGTTCGATCCTGCAGCGCACGAGTTCGCTGATGGAGCCCGGCTTCGAGGGCGCCGAAAAAATGGTCTTCGCCAATCCGAAGATCAAAGGCAAGGAGATCGAGATCGCCACGGCCTTCTACAAGAAGAAGCCGCCGAAGACGGATCCCGGCGTCTCGCCGATGCTGGCCAAGCTTGTCACCAACGACAAGCCCGACATTCTTGCGACTGCCTATGTCCGGCCCGAGCCGGACTATGCGCGTGAATCGCCCTTCGATTCGATCCTGCGCGAGGACAAGAATGCCGGACGTTTCATTCCCGATATCTCTCCCGAGGACCACGCCTGGGCCGCGACCCCGCTACCGGCGGGCGTCTTCAGCAAGGAAGAGCAGACATGCCTCGCCGAAGGCATCTACTTCGAAGCGCGCAGCGAACCGCTGAAAGGCCAGGCGGCCGTCGCACAGGTGATTCTCAACCGGGTGCGCAATCCGACCTATCCGAAGACGATCTGCGGCGTCGTCTATCAGAACAAGGCATGGCGCAATCGCTGCCAGTTCTCATTCGCCTGCGACATGATCCGCGATTTGATCTATTCCCGCTCGCACTGGAAGGAAGCAAAGGAAGTTGCCATGGCGGTCACCGCCGGCAAGATCTGGCTGCCCGAAGTCGGCTCAGCAACACATTATCACGCAACCTATGTAAACCCGGCCTGGGCAAAGACGATGAAGCGTGTCGGCAAGATCGGCCTGCACGTCTTCTACCGGACCTACGGCGGCGGCTGGAGCTGACCAGTTCAGCTGCCGACCCCTTGCGCACAAGCACCGATCGCGGGCCGGAGATTCTGGCTCGCGATCTGCCGATTCCCGGCCTTGTCTGTCAGTATGATGGCGTCGAATGCTATCAAGTGGATGAAATCATTGAAAAATATTGTCCACGCCGAAGCGCTTTGCACGCCTTGACTATGCGGAAGCCTAAAACTATGTTGCGCGCGACTTCAAATGGGGCTGAAACGTGGCTTGAACAGCAGCCTTTTGTGTGGCCGAAATCATGGTCGTGACCGTGTGGGACAACAAGGGGAGAGCCACGTGACGGAGAAACCCGAAGAAAGTCTGGAAGCAAGGCTGAAGCAGCTCGGCGAAAAGATTGAGTCCAAGCGACCCAGTGAGCCGGATGGTGCTGAAGCCCGAGCCGCTGAAAGCCGCAAAGGCTATGCGGCGGCAATGAAGCTCTCCAGCGAGTTCATCGCTGGCATCGTGGTTGGGGCGTTTCTGGGCTATCTTTTGGACCACTTTGCGGGTACAGGGCCGTGGGGCATGATCATTTTCCTGCTCCTTGGCTTTTGCGCCGGTGTGTTGAATGTACTGCGTTCGGCGGGGATGGTGGCGACACTCGACTCGGTCAAGCGCAGTTCTGGGAATGACAAGACGGACGGAGATGACGCCTGAGGCGTCGCCCGGAAAACACGGTATCCGCTCTAAAGGCGGGCAGAACGAAAGAGAAGCGCGGTGTCAAACGATCCGACCCACCAGTTCCTGGTCAACAAGATTGTCCCGATCGAAATTGGCGGAATTGACTTTTCCTTCACCAATGCGTCGCTGTTCATGGTTGCGACCGTGGGTGCCGCTGCCGGTTTCCTTTATCTGACCACATCGCAGCGCGGGCTGATCCCGACGCGCATGCAGTCGGTTTCGGAAATGTCCTATGAATTCATCGCTTCGATGCTGCGCGAAGGCGCTGGCAGCGGCGGCATGAAGTTCTTCCCGATGGTTTTCTCGCTGTTCATGTTCATCCTGACGGCGAACCTGCTCGGCATGTTCCCTTACTTCTTCACCATCACCAGCCAGATCATCGTCACCTTCGCCTTGGCGCTGTTCGTCATCGGCACGGTGCTGTTTTATGGTTTCTACAAGCATGGCTTCGGCTTCCTGAAGCTCTTCGTGCCTCACGGCGTGCCGGGCATCCTGTTGCCGCTGGTCGTGTCGATCGAAATCATCTCGTTCCTTTCCCGTCCCATCAGCCTTTCGGTCCGTCTCTTCGCCAACATGTTGGCCGGCCACATCACGCTGAAGGTTTTCGCTGGCTTCGTCACCTCCCTGAGCGCCCTTGGCGCGCTCGGCATCGGTGGTGCGATCCTGCCGCTCATCATGACCGTCGCTATCACCGGTCTTGAATTCCTCGTCTGCTTCCTCCAGGCCTATGTCTTCGCGGTACTGACCTGCATGTACCTCAACGACGCTGTCCATCCCGGAAGCCACTAAGGAATACAGTCGCTTGCTTCCGGCCGGTCCTCCGTCGGAAGCGCAATCCTAAGCCGCAACACCATTCGAAGGAGTTCAATCATGGAAGCGGAAGCAGCAAAGTACATCGGCGCAGGTCTGGCTTGCCTCGGTATGGCCGGCACGGCTCTCGGCCTCGGCAACATCTTCGGCAGCTACCTCTCTGGCGCGCTGCGCAACCCGTCGGCTGCTGACGGCCAGTTCGGCCGCCTCGTATTCGGCTTCGCCGTTACGGAAGCTCTGGGCATCTTCTCGCTGCTCGTAGCCCTGCTCCTCCTCTTCGCCGTCTAATAACGGCTGGAGTTTCGGCCGCGACCTGTCAAAGGGTCGCGGCCGCGCATATTCTTGAGTGCACCTGGAGGTGAGCATGTTTGTGACCGCGGCCTATGCCCAGCAGTCAACCACCACTGAAGGCGCCGAAGCACACGATGCCGCTGCGGCCGGTGAGGTGCACACCGAAACGGGTGTGGCCCACGAAGGCGAGGCTGGCTCCGGCGTGTTCCCGCCCTTTGATTCGACCCATTTCGCATCGCAGCTGCTCTGGCTCGCGATCACGTTTGGCCTCTTCTATCTCTTGATGTCGAAGGTCATCATTCCGCGCATCGGCGGAATTCTTGAAACCCGTCACGACCGCATCGCTCAGGATCTCGACGAAGCGTCGCGCCTGAAGGGCGAAGCTGACGCTGCCATCGCATCCTATGAGCAGGATTTGGCAACTGCCAAGGCCAAGGGTCATCAGATTGCAGACGGCGCGCGCGAAGCTGCCAAGTCCAAGGCTGTCGCCGACCGCAACGCTGTCGAAGCCGATCTTTCCAAGAAGATCGCCGCTGCGGAAGACCGCATCGCCGACATCAAGGCCAAGGCACTCGCAGACGTCGGCGCTATCGCCGAGGAAACTGCAACGGCCGTCGTCAAGCAGCTCATTGGTGGCACCGTCACCAAGGCTGAGATCGTCGCTGCCGTCAAGGCATCGGCCGTTAACTGAGGAGCACTGAACCATGCATCTTGATGCGACCTTCTATGCCCTCGTCGGCTTGATCCTGTTCTTCGTCCTGATTGCCTACCTCAAGGTTCCGGGCATGATCGGCAAGGCGCTCGACGGACGCGCCGACAAGATCGGCAACGAACTGGCGGAAGCCAAGCGCCTGCGCGAAGAAGCCCAGGCCCTCGTTGCCGAATACCAGCGCAAGCGCAAGGATGCCGAAGCGGAAGCTGCCGGTATCGTTGCCGCTGCCCAGCGCGAAGCAGAAATGCTGACCGCCGAAGCCAAGCAGAAGACGGAAGAATTCGTCACCCGCCGGACCGCGCTGTCGGAACAGAAGATCAAGCAGGCCGAAAGCGACGCGATCAACGCCGTTCGTTCGGCTGCCGTCGATCTGGCCATCAGCGCTGCCGAAAAGATTGTTGCTGCCAAGGCTGACGCCGGCGCCCAGAGCGAGCTGTTCAAGAAGGCACTTGGCGAAGTCAAGTCGCGCCTGAACTAAGCCTCGGCTGCAAGATACGATTTAAAGGCCCCGCCACGTGCGGGGCTTTTTGTTTTTGGGATAGCCTTGGGTGATGCGTGCGAGCGCCAGTTCGGGATGTCTTCCGTGACGTCCGGAACCTGTTTGGGCTCGATAAGGGGGGAAACCCCGCGGAACGCCGGCCGATGGTCAGGGGCGGGCGGCGGATTACCGCAGATGCGGTGACCGGAGCGGCTCGGCAGGGGGCGGAGACATGGCTACAGCAAAGCCTGCCGCGTCACCGCTCGTCTGTCTCCGTCTATGACGCGCTGCGCCGTCAAGCGCACCTTCCGGGGGGGCCGCCATCGGCATCGGTTTGTGTCGATCCAGACGGCGAGGTTTCAACGATGCCGAACGTCAATCCTTGCGCAGCGGACGGAAGCTCATGCGATGCAGCGGGCAGGGGCCCTTGGCATCGATTGCCTTGCGATGCACCACTGTCGCGTAGCCGGCATGAGCCGCAAAGCCGTAGCCGGGGTGAGCGACATCGGCCCGTTCCATCATCCGGTCGCGCGTCACCTTGGCGACGATCGATGCCGCGGCGATCGAGAGCGAGCGGGCGTCGCCCTTGACCACCGCCTTGGCGTGACAGCCAAGACCGGGCGGAACATCGCGGCCATCGACCAGCACGAAACGCGCGGTCAGGGACAGGCCGTCGACGGCCCGTCGCATCGCCTCGAGGCTTGCCTTGCGGATATCGATGGTATCGATCGTGGTGGCCGAGGAAGAGGCGATGGAAACGGTGGCGGTTGCCAGGATCTCATCGAACAGCCGTTCGCGCTCAGCGGCGCTCAATTTTTTGCTGTCGTTCAGGCCTTCGGGGATGGCATCCGGGTCGAGGATGACCGCGGCGGCAACGACGGGTCCGGCAAGCGGCCCTCGGCCGGCCTCGTCGGCGCCAGCGACCGGCCAGGCGCCGTCCCTTCTGGCAGCCAGTTCAAAGCTGAAATCGGGCGCAAGGATAATATCCGGGAAAAGGGGAGAATCGGTCGATCTGCGATGTGACATGCGGCGAAACTCGCATGATCGACCGATTCTCTTCAAGTCCCCCGATCTGAGTGCGGCGGCAGCCGGGGGGTATGCCAGCGTCATCCTGATGAGGCACGGAGGAGACGCCGGAATTCAATTCTGTCGCCGCGCGCCAGATATGACGCGCGAGGGACGCTGCTCGCATGAACTTGCGCCGTGACCTGCTTCCCAAATCGCAGCCGATCCAGGGAACCGGGCGTCTCAAGACCGATGCCTGCCCATTCCGGCCAACCATTGAGGTTATTTTGCCTTCAGGCCACACCTCGCATTCCTGACCTGAGCGGTCGAAAACTCCACTTCTCCAGCGACATACGCAATACCGATTGCCGCTAGGGCGTTCCGATTTAGACGGAATCGCGGAACGCTCTATCTCCTTGTTTTTACGCATTTCCTGACGGAAAACCGCTTCGCACTTTTCCTGGAAATGCTCTAGAGCAGCGATAGCTGGACGCCGGTTCCGAGTGGCGGCACGAAAATGTCGTCGCGCAACTGTCGACGATTGAGGTTGAGACCGAGGCGTTTGGCCGCAAGTTCAAACCGGCGGCCGATCTGCCAGGCATAGGGACCGGCGCCCTTCATGCGCTTGCCGAACTCGGCGTCATAATCCTTGCCGCCACGCATCGAGCGGATAAGCGACATGACGTGCCGATAGCGGTCCGGATAGTTCCGCAGCAGCCAGTCGCGAAAGAGCGGGCTGACCTCCAGCGGCAGGCGCAGCAGCACATAGGTCGCTTCCAGCGCTCCTGCCGATCGGGAGGCTTCCAAAACCCGTTCGATCTCATGATCGTTGAGGGCCGGGATGATCGGCGACACCAGCACGCCGGTCGGAATGCCGGCTTCGGTGAGGGCGCGCATCGCTTCCAGTCGTTTGGAAGGGGTCGAAGCACGTGGCTCCATCGTACGCGCCAGCTTTCGGTCGAGCGTCGTCACCGAAATGCCGACCCGTGCAAGTCCCTTTTCTGCCATCGGTGCAAGCAGATCGATGTCGCGCGTCACCATCGCCGACTTCGTCACGATCATGACAGGATGGTTGGCGGCCTGCAGCACTTCGAGGATCTGGCGCATGATCCGCCATTCCTTCTCAATCGGCTGGTAGGGATCGGTGTTGGTGCCGATCGCAATCGGCCTCACCTTGTAGTCCGTGCGGGCGAGCTCGCGCTCCAGCAGGCGTGGGGCGTCGGGCTTGGCAAAGAGCTTCGCCTCGAAATCGAGGCCGGCCGAAAGCCCCATATAGGCATGTGTCGGACGGGCAAAACAATAAATGCATCCATGCTCGCAGCCGCGATAAGGGTTGATCGAGCGATCGAAGGAAATGTCGGGAGAATCGTTGCGGCTGATCACCGAGCGCGGCTTTTCCACCTGCACCTCGGTCTTGAAGGGAGGCAGGTCCTCAAGGCTCTCCCAACCGTCGTCGAAGACCTCGCGCGCCTGCGGCTCAAAGCGGCCCGACATGTTCAGTCCGGCACCCCGCCCGCGGCGACGGTCATTCTCGATCCTGAGACCGGTCCCGCTCATCAATGCTTCGGCAACCTCTGCCGTGTTGGCGGGTGCAAGCGCACCCTGCCTGATCTGAGACAGCTCTTTCATCGGAATCTCCGAGGGATCACCCGTTTGATCCCGTTTTGTTCTGATTATTTTCCTATCGCGAAAACAAGAACAATTCAAGAACAAAAATCGCGCGTGCTGAAACGAGAGCGACCGGCATGACTTGGCGATCGGACAAATCGCGGGCGCGGTCATGCCACGCGGATGTAGCATTTTACGCTGCAATGCGGTAGGAACAGCTATGCTGACGATCATCATGGAAACACGTGACAACGAGGCGGAACTGGCACAGACGCTGTCCGTGCTCGTGGCAGGCGCCGTCGAAGGTTTGGTCAGCGATGTCATCATCCTCGATCATGGCTCGAAGGACGGGTCGGTGCGCGTGGCAGATGCCGCCGGCTGCCGTTTCTGCGTCGATTGGGATCTGGGCGAAATCGTGCGCTCCGCGCGCGGCGAGTGGCTGATGCTGCTTGAGCCCGGTGCTCGGCCGATAGGGCGCTGGGTGGATGAGCTCGTCGAGTATGTGTCGCTTCACAAGGGGCCGGCCCGTTTCTCGCCATCGCGAATGCACCGCAAGCCGTTGCTGCATCGTCTCGCGCGGCGCGTAAAGCCGCTGGAGGCGGGCTTCCTCGTGCACAAGCGCGACGCCTTGGCGATCGCGCGCGGGAAGATGCCGCTGGGCGAAATGACGAATATCCGCGCCGTTCGAAAGCTTGCGACGGAGCTTGTCCCCGCCTGGGTCGCCGTTGACAGCAGGCAGAGCGCCTAGAGTAAATTCGCTCCAACAAAAAAGGTGCCTGTCCTGCGGACGGCACCTCCAAGCGGCTACCAAATTTCCTTGCTAGCAAAGTCTTGTCCGAGCGACCGGGCGAGCCGCGCGTCGTATGTTTTTGTTCCCATCGCTTGGGGGGACATCGGCGATGGGCCGTCTTTGCTCCGGTCGAAGGATTTGCTCGGATCTCGTTGCGATCCCTCAATACGAGCTGACGTTGGAAGCTGTAGCAGGCGGTTGCGGGTTTCGCAGTTCCCCAGGGAACAGGCTTGTCTCGCGGCACAATTGGGTCGCCGATTGAGGCGTCAGCCCCGTTTCAGATGCTCGTCGAGCCGCGGCATGATCTCGACGAAGTTGCACGGCATGTGCCGGTAGTCGAGTTGTTGCTTGAGAATGCCGTCCCAGGCATCCTTGCAGGCCCCGGGGGACCCCGGCAGGACGAAGATGAAGGTGGCGTTGGCGACACCGCCTGTCGCGCGCGACTGAATCGTCGAGGTGCCGATCTTCTCGTAGGAAATCCGGTGAAAAACTTCGGAGAAGCCATCCATGCGTTTCTCGAACAGCGGTTCGAGCGCCTCCGGCGTGACGTCGCGGCCGGTGAAGCCTGTTCCGCCGGTGGTGATCACCACGTCGATTGTCTCGTCGAGCGTCCAGGCCTCCACCTGATCGCGGATCCTTTGCCGATCGTCCGGCACGATTGCGCGTGCCTCCAGACGATGACCGGCGTCGCGCACCCGCGCCTCAAGCGTGTCGCCGGATTTGTCGTCGGCCAGCGTGCGCGTGTCGGACACTGTCAGTATGGCGATGCCGACGGGGACGAAAGGGCGATTGTCATTGATCCCGGCCATTCTATTTCCCTCTGCCCACGGTTCTGCCGGCGAGAACGTACCATTCAGGATGGGCGGCAGAAAGAGTGTAGGCGGCGCGCTGCGCGCTTTCGTCGCTGTCGAACAGGCCGAAGCAGGTGGCGCCTGAACCGGACATCCGCACCAGCGCGGCTCCGGTTGTTGCCAGCGCGCCGGAGACGTCGGCGATTACCGGCTGCAGCCGGCGCGCCGGCGGCTCCAGGTCGTTGCGCATCGCCGCCATGGCCGAAAGCCAGGCCGCAGGGGAGCCGAGGCCATCCGGGATCACAAGCGGTGGGTTGTTCTTCTTTTCCAGCGTCCGGAAGATCACCGGCGTCGAGACCGCGACCAGAGGATTGACCAGCACGATCGGGAAGGAGGGAAGCTCAATGGCAGGGGTGATCTCTTCGCCGATGCCACTGGCAATAAGCGACCTGCCGTCTAGGCACATTGGCACGTCGGCGCCGAGTTTCAGCGCCAAGGCGGCGAGCAACGCCGGTTCGATGCCGGTCTTCCAGAGGTCGAGAAGGCCGCGAAGCGTTGCGGCCGCATCGGCGGACCCGCCGCCGATGCCCGAGGCGATGGGCAGGTTCTTTTCGAGATGAATGTGGACCGGGCCGGTGTCGACGCCCTGCGATGCCAGAGCCTGGCGCAGCAGGTCCCGCGCCTTGAGCACGAGATTGCCATCCTGGTCGTCACCCGTCGTCGACAATTCGGCGGCGAATGGCCCGGACAGAGTGAAACGGTCCTGCTCCGACGGAGTCAGGCCGATCCGGTCGCCGCGATCGGCAAAGGTGACGAGACTTTCGAGAAGATGGTGGCCGTCGGCCCGTTGGCCGACGACATGCAGTGCCAGGTTGATCTTGGCGGGCGCCGCCCGTGTCAGCGCGAAGCCCGCAATCTCGCCTTGAAGCATGCTGTGATCAGGACTTCTTGTCCGGCGCAGGCGCCTCCGGGGTGACCTTCTTCGGCGCTGTTTCCTTGGCGTCGGCAGAGGCCGGAACCACTTCCTTAAGCGCCGGCAGGCCGTTTTCGATCTTGGCCTTGATCTTCGGGATCTCTTCCTCTTCGGGCTTCAGCTCAAGCGTCTGGGTCCATTGGAACACGGCTTCCAGCTTGCGGCCGACGCGCCAATAGGCATCGCCGAGATGGTCGTTGATGGTCGGGTCGCCGGCCATCAGCTCGGCTGCCTTTTCAAGCTCGACCACCGCATCGTCGAAGCGGTTCATGCGGAAATAGGCCCAGCCGAGCGAATCGACGATGTAGCCGTCGTCCGGCTTCAACTCGACCGCCTTGCGGATCATGTCGAGCCCTTGTTCCAGATTGATGTTCATGTCGACCCAGGAATAGCCGAGATAATTCAGCACCTGCGGCTGATCCGGGTTGAGTTCCAGGGCCTTGCGGAAGCTCGGCTCGGCCTTGTCCCAGAGTTTCTGGCGCTCATAGGCGATGCCGCGCTGGAAGAACACGGTCCAGTCGCTGCGCTTCGGCACAGGGCCGATCGCGTCGACGGCGCGGTCGTAAAGCTCGCCCATCTCCTTGTAGTCCTTGGCATCGGAAAGCACGCTGCCATAGGCGAGATAGTTGCGGATATTCTTCGGGTCGACGTCGATCAGCGCCTTCAAGTGCTTCTTGGCTTCATCCACCTTGCCGATGCTGGCAAGGCTGAGGCCAAGCTGCAGCTCGGACAGGCGGCGCATCGGCGAAGCCTCGGGCACGCTCTGGTAAAGCTCGATCGCTTCCTTCGGCTTTTTCAGGTTCTCGGCGATGCCGGCAAGCATCACGAGAATGTCGGCGCTGTCAGGGTCGAGACGACGCGCCGTCTGCAGATAGAGCGAGACGATGTCTTCGGCGCCTTCACGGTTGAGCGCGCCGCCGATGGAAAACAGCACGGCTGCCGCACCCTGCGATGCGTTCTTAACCTGCTGCTCCTGGGGTAGGCCGGTCTCGATGTTTTTCCGAAGTGCCTCGAGCGGGGTGTAGTTGTTGACCATGTTCTCGCCGACGGCGACCGTGTCGAGCGCCTTCTGTTTGTTGCCTTCGCGCGCCTCGAAGCGCGCCAATGCCTCGACCGCCCGCATGAACGTGTCAGGCGCAGCACTGCCGCCTTCGCGATCGAGGATCGCGTCGTTGAGCTTGGCGCGAGCGGTGGCCTTGTCACCGGAAGCGATGGCGATCGCGCCGGCATGATAATTCTTGAATACGCGGAACCAGTCCGGTCCTTCGAGACCGTTGACCTGCGCCAGCGCCTCTTTGGGCTTGCCCTGGCCGAATTTGGCCCAGGCCGAAAGCAGGCCGTTCATCAGCCGGTCGAGGTCGTTCGGGCCATCATAGTTCAAGAGCTTCTGCGCGTTGCGGTATTCGCGCTTGCGGATCGCCTCGATCGCACGGATGACGGTGGTGATGCGCTCGACAGCGGGATCGGATTTCAACTGCTCGGCGATCTTGGCGCCATCGTCGAACTTGCCGGCCATCAGCAGGGTGATCATCAGCCGCTGCTTGACTTCGTTGTTGTTCGGCTCGAACTGCAGGGCGATGCGGTAAAGCTCGTTGGCTGCGGCAAAGTCACGGTCCGTGTCGGCCGTGCGGGCAGCCAGGAACGCACCTGCAAAGGTGTTGACGGACGTGATGTCGAAAGGCTCGGTCTCTTCGACGGCGGCCTTTTCCTCGGCGAAAGCCTGGTAGCTGCCGCTGACCGAGGCAAGAGCCATCAGTGCAGCGCCGCTGAGAAGGCGGAGGATCGTCTTTTGCCGCATGTCAAACCTTTCATTGCCGATCTCTCGGCCTTGCGCACGACTGAGGGTTGTTTTGGAATCAGCCACGTGTTGCCTGGCACAACTCTTGAGGAACAGAATGGCTTTTTTGGCGCAACGCGGCAAGAAATTCCTCTTGGATGTCCAGGTTCGGCCGGGCGCGCGCGTCAGCTGACCCGGTCGATGCAGAAGTCGATGACCTCGACCAGCGCCGATTTCCACGGCGAAACCGGGAGCGGTGCCAAGGCATCGCGCGCGATCGTGCCATAGTGCTGGGCACGGGCGATGGTATCGCTTAAGCCCCCATATCGCTTGATCAGGCCGAGCGCCTTTTCAAGGTTGGCATCGCTGCTGTCGCCGCCTTCGATCGCCTGACGCCAGAAGGCGCGGTCCTCCGGTGTGCCGCGACGATAGGACAGGATCACCGGAAGGGTGATCTTGCCTTCGCGGAAATCGTCGCCGACATTCTTGCCGAGATCGCTGGCAGAACCGCCATAGTCGAGCACGTCGTCGACGAGCTGGAAGGCGAGGCCGAGATTCATGCCGTAGGATTTGAGCGCATTGCGGTCGGATTTGCTGGTCTGGGCGACGATCGGCCCGACTTCTGCGGCCGCGGCGAACAGCGCTGCGGTCTTGGCGCGGATGACCTGGAGATAGTCGTCCTCGGTCGTCTCCATGTTCTTGGCGACGGAAAGCTGCAGCACCTCGCCCTCGGCGATCACCGACGCAGCGGTCGACAGCACGTCGAGCGCATCGAGCGAGCCGACATCGACCATCATGCGGAAGGCCTGGCCGAGCAGGAAGTCGCCGACGAGCACGCTTGCCTGGTTGCCCCAGATCGTCCGAGCGGTGGATTTGCCGCGGCGCAGGTCGCTTTCGTCCACGACATCGTCATGCAGCAGCGTTGCCGTATGCATGAACTCGACGCTGGTGGCGAGCTTGACGTGAGCGTCGCCCTCGTAACCGAACATCGCGGCGGAGGCGAGCGTCAGCATCGGTCGCAGGCGCTTTCCACCGGAGGAAATCAGGTGGTTGGCGACCTCAGGAATCATCTGGACGTCGGACCCGGCCCTCGACAGGATGAGCTGGTTGACGCGTTCCATGTCGGGAGACGTCAAGTCAACGAGCGGTTTCACGGACGCCAGTTTGTTTTTGCTGTCTTCCAGCGGTATCACTACGCCCAACACCGGGACTCCTGTTTTCATTGTCGCTTTCGACAATAGGAAGGGGGGGCACGTGCGGCAAGAGGCGAATTGTCCCGCTTGCTGAAATAGGACAGGAAAAACCGCTGGATGAAGGAATTGATCCGCACCAACGACGTCGTTCTGCTCTCTTTTGCCGAGAGCTTGATGAAGGACGCCGGTATCAACAGCCTGATCGCCGATCAGGGCATGAGCATTCTGGAGGGATCGCTGGGCCTGCTGCCGCGCCGTTTCCTCGTGCCGGACGACGATGCCGATGCCGCGCGCCGCATCCTCGTCGAAGCGGGGTTGGAAGCGGAGTTGCGGGCATGATCAGCGGTTCGTCGGCGCCTATGTGTGACGATCGGCCATGAGCGAAGGACCTATGACGCTTGTCGAGTCTGAGACGGTCGATGCATTCCACCGCGGCAGGTTCCATGTCGTGCAGCCGCTGGGGCAGGGACATCGCTCCGGCATGGATGCGATGTTGCTCGCTTCGCTGGTTGCTTCTGACCGCGCCTGCCGTGTGGCCGACCTTGGCGCCGGAGCGGGTGCGGCCGGCATGGCGGTCGCCTCGCGGCTCGATCTGGCCGAGGTCGTGCTGGTGGAGCGTTCGCCGACCATGGCGGCGTTTGCACGCCGAAGCCTCGCGCTTCCCGAAAACGGGCGTTTCGCCGAGCGGGTGTCGGTGATCGAGGCGGACGTTGCGCTTACCGGCAGGGCGCGCCGTGCCGCCGGCTTGCCCGACGATGCCTTCGATCACGTGATCATGAACCCCCCTTTCAACGATGCTTCCGACCGCCGCACGCCGGACAGCCTCAAGGCAGAGGCGCATGCGATGAGCGACGGCCTGTTCGAGATCTGGATCAAGACGGCGGGTGCGATCATGAAGCCGGGCGGACAATTGTCGCTGATCGCCCGGCCGGAATCGATCGCGGATATCATTGCCGCCTGTGGCCGCCGCTTCGGCGGTATCGAGATTACGCCGCTGCATCCGCGCACCGGCGAGAATGCCGTGCGCATCCTCGTGACCGCGATCAAGCAGAGCCGCAAGCGGCTGGTGCTGCGAGCGCCGCTGATGGTGCACGAGGAGGGCGCCCATCGCTTTGCCGGCGATGTCGACGATCTCAACAACGGACGCGCTGCCTATCGGCGCCGTTGATTTACCGTATCCGGCATTGCGTTTGGACGACCAGTGCATACATGCAGGAACAAGTGTTCGTATTGCAGGAGTTGAAATGGCCGGGTTCTTCAAAAGGCTGATGCCGAGGCGTTTTCGGCGGGATGGCATTGCCATCCCCGTCGTGCGGCTTCACGGCGCAATCATGGCCGGTGGTGGCCAGTTTCGTCCGGCACTCAATCTGGCCTCAGTCGCGCCGCTGCTGGAGAAGGCCTTCGCGGTGAAGGAGGCTCCGGCCGTTGCGATTTCGATCAACTCTCCCGGCGGTTCGCCGGTGCAGTCGCGACTGATCTACCAGCGCATCCGCGATCTCGCCCAGGAAAAGAAGAAGCGCGTGCTCGTCTTCGTCGAGGACGTGGCCGCTTCCGGCGGTTACATGATCGCGCTTGCCGGCGACGAGATCATCGCCGATCCGACGTCGATCGTCGGTTCCATCGGTGTCGTCTCCGGCGGCTTCGGCTTTCCGGAACTGTTGAAGAAGATCGGTGTCGAGCGGCGCGTCTATACCGCCGGCGAGAACAAGGTCATGCTCGACCCGTTCCAGCCAGAGAAAGAACGCGACATCGAGTTCCTGAAGAGCCTGCAGCTCGATATCCACGACACCTTCATCCAGATGGTGAAGGCCCGCCGCGGACAGCTGCTGGCCGACCATCCCGACGTTTTTTCCGGGCTTTTCTGGACTGGGCGGCGCGGATTGGAACTGGGTCTGATCGACGGCCTCGGCGATCTGCGCGGCGAGGTGAAGAAGCGCTATGGCGAGAAGGCGCGGCTCGAACTGATCCAGCCGGCGCGCAGCCTTTTCGGGCGGCGCCAGACCGGCGCATCGATTGCCGGCGATATCGCTGCACCGATCGCGGCTTCTGCGATGGCGGGTCTTGCCGAAGCAGTAGAGGAAAGGGCATTGTGGGCGCGTTTCGGGCTTTGAGCCGCGACCGGTGCGACGAGCCTACAGCGCCGCGCGTCTTATTAGACGCGCAAATGTCGCTGTAGCACTTTGAATGGCTGCATATTTTTATCCTTAAATCGACTTCGATTTAAGGATAAAAATATGCAGTAGGGAGGAAAGATGCCGCAGCTTATCCTGCTCCTGATCGCAGGCTTCGTTCTATGGATCGGCTACCGCAAGTTCATTGCGGATGCCCAGAAGCTGACGCGTCAGCGCGACCAGACGCGCCGCGAGCAGCAGACCGGCGCGAGCGGAACCCTCGTCAAGGATCCCGAGACCGGCGAATACCGGCTCAAGCGCGAAGACGACTGAGATTTTTCGTGCACCTTTGCGTGCACGGAGAGCCGCCTCAGCGCTTGACCCCTGTCGCCCGGCGTGGCACCTGTCCGGCTCTCATTTCGTGAAGAATTCGGACGTTCCCCATGACCACCGCCTCGCTGCCCGACCACATGAACCCCAAGCGCTCGTTCCAGGCTCTGATCCTGACGCTGCACAACTATTGGGCCGACAAGGGTTGCGCGGTGCTGCAGCCCTACGACATGGAAGTCGGTGCCGGTACGTTTCATCCGGCAACGACGCTGCGTGCGCTCGGTCCCCGTCCGTGGCGCGCAGCCTATGTCCAGCCGTCCCGTCGCCCGACCGACGGCCGCTATGGCGAGAACCCGAACCGTCTTCAGCACTATTATCAATATCAGGTGATCCTGAAGCCGAACCCGTCCAACCTGCAGGAGCTTTATCTTGGCTCGCTGGAGGCGATCGGCCTCGACCCGTTGCTGCACGATATCCGCTTCGTCGAGGACGACTGGGAAAGCCCGACGCTGGGCGCCTGGGGCCTTGGCTGGGAATGCTGGTGCGACGGCATGGAAGTGTCGCAGTTCACCTATTTCCAGCAGGTCTGCGGCATCGAATGCTCTCCGGTTGCTGGTGAACTGACCTACGGTCTCGAGCGTCTGGCGATGTATGTCCAGGGCGTCGACAACGTCTATGATCTGAACTTCAACGGCCGCGAAGGCGACGAGAAGATCAGCTATGGCGACGTGTTCCTGCAGGCGGAGCAGGAATATTCGCGGTACAACTTCGAATACGCCAACACCGCCATGCTGCATCAGCACTTCATCGATGCCGAGGTAGAGTGCCAGGCTCTGCTGGCGGCCGGCGCGCCGGGCAACGGCACAAACAACCACCTGCACAAGTGTGTCTTCCCCGCCTACGACCAGTGCATCAAGGCGAGCCACGTCTTCAACCTGCTCGATGCGCGCGGGGTGATTTCGGTCACCGAGCGGCAAAGCTACATTCTGCGCGTCCGCACATTGGCAAAGGCCTGTGGCGAGGCGTTCCTGCTGACCGATGCCGGCGGCGCGAACCTCAACCGGGACGCCGCTTGATCGCCGAGCCAGCCAGCCTCATCGTTCATATCAATGGCTGGCCGGGCACCGGAAAGCTGACCATCGCACGCCATCTCGCCGATCATCTCGGCGCGAGGCTTGCCGACAACCATACGCTGATCAATCCGGCCGAGGCACTGTTTACCAGGGGCACGCCGCTCTATTGGTCGCTGCGGGCGACGATCAGAACGGCGGTGCTCGACCATGTGCGCCAGGCCGATGCCGGTCAATCCTTCCTCTTCACCGATGCGCTGTCGGATGACGCATTCGACAGCCGGGCGTTCGAAGACTATGTGGCGCTGGCTAGCGAGCGCAGCGCCCGTTTCGTCGCGGTCGTTCTCGACTGTTCGATAGAGGAAAACCTGAAGCGGCTGACGCGCGCCGGCCGCTCCAAGGTCCACAAACTGACCGATCCGCAGGTGCTGATCGATCTCAGAGGCCGGCACGCTCTGTTGAAAGGAAAATGCGACCAGCTCATCGAGCTCGACGTCACCAATCTCGGCGCAGATGAAGCTGCCGACGCGATTGCGACGCGGATAGCTCGAGGCTACTGCATGTTTCCTTAAATCCTATTCGATTTAAGGATAAAAACATGCAGCCATTCAAAGTGCTGCAGCGTCGCGCGTCTAATAAGACGCGCGACGTTGTAGATCTCAGATCGTGTCGCTGGCGTCGACGCTGATCTTCCAGACGGGCTTCAGCGTGGGGTAGGTGCCGGTGTAAACCTGACCGGAGTAGGTCTGCAGCGCCCGGCGGACACCAGTCGGTCTTTCGGCCGAACCGACGCTCGCATAGGCAACGAAGAGCGCCGAAAAGGCGATCACGTTGATGAGGGTTGCGAGCGTTTTCATGGTCTTCACTTCGTATCCGGGGTTGTTCGATGGCGCGACTATCGCCCATCGTCCGGATCCCTGCGGTTCCCGATGGAACAGGAATCGAGGTGTTTTGGTCTGGGGATAGGCCGTAGCGGTGAACAGTGTGTTCAGCGCCTTCGGCTTGCATTTGGGGAGGAGTGCGTTTCTCCGCCCGAATGCTGCAGAAAGGTCTTTGAAGCTGGAAAGCCGGTGCTAATCTCTGCCGAGTTTTTTGGAGGTATCCCATGATTGGTCTGGCCATCGGCGTCGCCGTGATCCTGTATCTCGTTTTCGTCTACAACGGCCTCGTCAAGGCACGGCAGATCGCCGAGGAAGCCTGGTCGGGTATCGACGTGCAGCTCAAGCGACGCGCCGACCTCATCCCCAACCTGATCGAGACGGTTAAAGGATACGCAGCGCACGAGAAGTCGACGCTCGAAGAGGTGATCGCGATGCGCAATCGCGCTCAGGCCGTTCCAGCAGGTGATGTCGAGGGGCGGGCAGCCGCTGAAGGCGCCCTGTCGCAAGCGCTCGGCAAGCTCTTTGCCCTCGCCGAAGCCTATCCGGATCTCAAGGCCAACGAGAACTTCGCGGAACTGCAGCGCTCGCTGGAGACGATCGAGGGCGAGATCCAGATGTCGCGCCGCTACTACAACGGAGCGGCACGCGACTTGAACGTCAAGGTCGAGAGCTTCCCGTCGAACCTCATCGCCAACGCCTTCCGCTTCGTGAAGGCCGGCTATTTCGAGATCGCCAACGAGGCGGATCGCGCGGTGCCGCAAGTCAAATTCTGATCGGGGACGTTACCCGATTACGCCACCTGCTGATAAGAGACACGCCTGCCGAGGCCGACAGCCTCGGCGCTACTTGCATAAAGAGACCCGAGCATGAGTGATACCGTGAAGAAGCTGACCATCCTGCCGACCGACCACCCCCTGCGCGGCCACGTTCGCCCGCCGGGTTCGAAGTCGATCACCAATCGGGCGCTGCTTCTCGCGGGTCTGGCCAAGGGCACGAGCCGGCTGACGGGTGCGCTGAAGAGCGACGACACGCGCTATATGGCCGATGCCTTGCGGGCGATGGGCGTTGAGGTCAGCGAACCGGACGACACGACATTCGTCGTTACCGGAACCGGCCGGCTTGCGTCGCCGTCCGCGCCCCTGTTCCTCGGCAATGCGGGAACTGCGACGCGCTTCCTGACAGCCGCCGCCGCTCTGGTCGACGGCCCGGTTGTCGTCGATGGTGACCAGCACATGCGCAAGCGGCCGATCAAGCCGCTCGTCGACGCGCTTCGCACGCTCGGCGTCGAGGTGACGTCCGAAACCGGATGCCCGCCGGTCACCGTCAATGGCAAGGGCGGCTTTCCCGCCGGACGGATCGAAATCGACGCTGGCCTTTCCAGCCAATACGTATCGGCTCTGCTGATGGCTGCCCCTGGCGCCAAGGGCCCTGTCCGCATCGAGCTTGCCGGCGACGAAATCGGCGCGCGCGGCTACATCGATCTGACGGTTGCGGCGATGCGTGCGTTCGGCGCCGAGGTCGAGCAGTTGAGCCCATCCATCTGGCAGGTCGCGCCGACGGGCTATCGCGCCGCCGACTTCGTGATCGAGCCTGACGCGTCGGCCGCGACCTATCTCTGGGCCGCGGAAGTATTGACCGGAGGGGCCATCGATCTCGGCGTTCCTGCCTCGGTGTTCTCGCAGCCTGACGCACGCGCCCACGCCGTCATTTCCAGCTTCCCGCATCTTCCCGCCGTCATCGACGGATCGCAGATGCAGGACGCGATACCGACGATCGCCGTTCTTGCCGCCTTCAACGAGACGCCCGTGCGCTTCGTCGGGCTCACCAATCTGCGCGTGAAGGAATGCGACCGTGTCCGTGCCTTGTCGCTCGGCCTGACCGCGATCCGTCCGGGGCTTGCCCACGAAGAGGGCGACGATCTCATCGTCTCCTCCGATCCGGCGCTCGCCGGCCAGACATTGCCGGCGTCGATCGACACCTTTGCCGACCATCGCATCGCCATGAGCTTCGCCCTTGCCGGGCTCAAGATCCACGGCATTGCCATCGAGGACCCCGGCTGCGTCGCCAAGACCTATCCTGCCTATTGGGATGCGCTTGCATCGCTTGGCGTTACCTTCACCGGTGATCGTCCTTGATCTCGCGCCTCAAAGCTTTTCCAGGAAGAGTGCGAAGCGGTTTTCCGCCATGAGACGCGAAAAACCATGAAACCGCTCCTCAAGATCGATCGAAAGGTCTGAGACCGCATGACCCGTTTCGTCGCCCTGCTTGGCATCTTCTTCTTCCTGCTGGCGACAGCGGGTGTCGGCCGGGCGGACGAGGTGTTTTCGTCCTATCATTCGGTGATCGATGTCGCCGAGAACGGAACGCTGACGGTCACCGAGACGATCACCGCCAATGTCGAGGGAAACCAGATCCGGCGGGGCATCTTTCGTGACCTGCCGCTGACCTTCACCGATGCCAAGGGCCGCCGCAGCAAGGTGGATTTCAAGCTGCTTTCGGTCGAACGCGACGGCGAGGAGGAGCCCTACCGCACCGAATCGATCTCGGGCGGCATCCGCATCTACACCGGCTCTGCCGAGGTCTTTCTGCCACACGGCGAGCATACGTTCCAGTTCACCTATGAGACCAGCCGGCAGATCCGCTTCTTCGACGATCATGACGAACTCTACTGGAACGTGACCGGCACCGAATGGGCGTTCCCGATCGACGAGGCGAGCGCAACCGTCAATCTGCCGGAAGGGGTGCGGCCCGAGGCACTCGACGTTTTCACCGGCGGTTATGGCGCAACCGGCAAGGACGCGCTGGCGTCGGAGGAAGGCAGCGAAATCTTCTTTGCAACCACCCGGCGGCTCGAGCCGAAGGAGGGTCTGACGATCGCGGTCAAGATGCCGAAGGGCAGCATCGACCAGCCGACCACGAGCCAGGAAAACACCTGGTGGCTGCGCGATCATATGGCGCTTGTCATTGCTGGAGCAGGTCTCGTGGTGGTGGCGCTCTACTATGGCCGCGCCTGGCTGAAGGTGGGCCGGGACCCGGCGCGCGGCGTGATGGTGCCGCGCTGGGACGCGCCTGAGGGCATTTCGCCGGCGCTTGTCAACTATATCGACAACAGGGGCTTTTCCGGCGAGGGGTGGACGGCTCTGTCGGCATCGGCGCTCAGCCTCGCGGTGAAGGGCCATGTCGTCCTTGAAGATCTGAAGAGCGCCATCATCATTGCCGCGACCGGCAAGGGCAGCAGCGAAAAGCTGCCGACCGGCGAGGCGAGCCTGATGAAGGCCGTCAATGCCGCCGGCGGCAAGTTGAAGATCGACAGGGCCAATGGCACGAAGGTGCAGGCGACGGGTGCCGACTTCCGCAATGCCATGGAGCGCGAGCACCGCGGCAAATACTATCTGGCCAACACCGGTTACATCATTGCCGGGGTGCTGCTTTCGGTTCTTGCGATCGCCGCGGTGTTCCTGTTCGGCGATTTGAGCGAGGACAGCATCCCGCTGGTGATCGTCCCCGTCTTCATCGCCTTTTTCGTTTCCATCTTCGCCGTTTCCTTCGGCAAATCCCTGCGGCGCGAAAAGAGCCTGATGAGCCGGATCATGTCGATCGTGGTGATCGCCTTCATCGGCTTCGTCGCCTTCACCATCTTTTCAAGCATCCTTGCGGTCGTCTTCTACTCCGCCTCCGAGACCGACGAGCTGCCGCTGCTGTTTGCGATCGGCGGCATCGTACTTGTCAACGTGCTGTTCTTCTTCCTGATGGGCGCGCCGACGCCGCTCGGTACCCGGATGATGGATGGCATCGACGGCCTCAGGCAATACATGACGCTTGCCGAGAAGGATCGGATGAATATGCAAGGTGCGCCCGAAATGTCGCCCCGGCATTTCGAGACCCTGTTGCCCTATGCCGTTGCGCTTGGGGTGGAAAAGCCGTGGACGCAAACCTTCGATCACTGGCTGCTGGCTGCCGCTGCCGGGCCAGCTGCCACTGCCGCCTACCAGCCTGCCTGGTACCATGGCGATGGCTTCGGATCGAGTTCGTTCGGGGATCGGATCGGCGGCTTTGCCGGCTCGATGGCCGACACCATGACCTCCTCCTTGCCGCCCCCGCCGAAATCCTCGTCGTCGGGCTTTTCCACGGGCGGCGGTTTTTCCGGCGGCGGTGGCGGCGGTGGCGGCGGCGGCGGCTGGTGATCGTACCGCGACCCTCCTGCCTCTAAATCAAATTCATCGTCGGGCTTGGTGACATTTTCGCCAGAGCTTGCTAAGTCGGCGCCAACCGTCCGGAACAGAAAAAGTCATCTCCCATGCCCGATCTTCTTATCGAACTCCGCTCCGAGGAAATTCCTGCCCGCTTGCAGCGCAAGGCGGCCGGCGACCTCAAGAAGCTGCTGACCGATGCGCTGGTGGAAGCGGGTTTGACCTATGAGGGTGCGCGTGAATACTGGACGCCACGCCGGCTGACGCTCGATATCCGCGGCCTCAATGCCCGTTCCGCCGATGTGCGCGAAGACCGCAAGGGTCCGCGTACCGACGCCAACGAAAAGGCGATCGAGGGCTTTCTGCGCGGTGCCGGCCTTTCTTCGATCAGCGAGGCCCATGTCCATAGCGATCCGAAGAAGGGTGATTTTTACGTCGCCCATATCGTCAAGCCGGGCCGTCCGGCCGAAGAGATCGTCGCTGAGGCGATGCCCGAGATCATCCGCAACTTTCCCTGGCCGAAGCCGATGCGCTCCGGGGCTGCCTCGGCCAAGCCGGGCGCTCTGCGCTGGGTCCGTCCGCTGCAGTCGATCGTCTGCACCTTCGGCTCGGAAACCGACGAAACCCATGTGATCCCCTTCGAGGTCGACGGCATCGTCGCCTCCAACGTCACCTACGGCCACCGCTTTCACGCGCCCGAAGCGATCACCGTGCGCCGCTTTGCCGACTATGCCGAGAAGCTGGAGCGGGCGAAGGTCGTGCTCGACGGCGAACGCCGCAAGCAGATGATCTCGGCTGACGCACATAATATCGCCTTTGCCAACGGCCTCGAACTCGTCGAGGACGAAGGCCTGCTCGAGGAGGTTTCCGGCCTCGTCGAATGGCCGCAGGTGCTGATGGGAAGCTTTGAAGAGAGCTATCTCGAAATCCCCTCGGAAATCATCCGCCTGACGATCAAGACCAACCAGAAGTGTTTCGTGACCCGCGCGCCGGGTGCGGAAACGCTCTCCAACAAGTTCATCCTCGTTTCCAACATCGAGGCGAAGGACGGCGGCAAGGAGATCGTTCACGGCAACGGCAAGGTCGTGCGCGCCCGCCTGTCGGACGCCGCCCACTTCTGGCACCGCGACCAGGGCAACCTGCCGGACCTGGAAACATTGAAGCCGTCGGCTGAAAAATTCGACCTCGATCTCCACAAGCCGCTCGACCAGCGCATGGCGAAACTCGATGCGCTGAACGTCACCTTCCATGCCAAGCTCGGCACACAGGGCGAACGTGTTGCCCGCATCCGTGCGCTTGCCGCCGAGCTTGCCAAGGTAACCGGCGCCGACGCCAAGTTGGTCGATCGTGCCGTGGTGCTGGCAAAGGCTGACCTGCGCACCGAAGCCGTCGGCGAGTTCCCCGAACTTCAGGGCATCATGGGTCGCAAATATGCGCTGCTCCAGGGCGAAGACGCTTCCGTCGCAACGGCAATCGAAGATCATTGGAAGCCGAATGGCCCCTCGGACCGCGCGCCGACCGATGCCGTCGCCGTGACCGTGGCGCTGGCCGACAAGCTCGACACGCTCGTCGGTTTCTGGGCGATCGACGAAAAGCCGACCGGCTCCAAGGATCCATACGCCCTGCGCCGCGCCGCGCTCGGCGTTATCCGCCTCATCCTTGAAGGCAAGGCGCGCCTGCCGCTCACGCCGTTCCTCGAGATCGCGCTGACCGCCCTGCGGGCGCAGAAGCCGGCGCTGACGAGCGATGTGTCGGCGGACCTGCTCTCCTTCTTCCACGATCGCCTCAAGGTCTATCTGCGCGATCTCGGCGCCCGTCACGACCTGATCGATGCGGTGCTGACGTCGGATGCGGACGATCTGCTGATGATCGCCCGTCGCGTCGAGGCGCTGACCGCCTTCATCACCGACGAAGAGGGCAAGAACCTGCTCGCCGGCACCAAGCGCGCGACGCAGATCCTCGCAGCCGAAGAGAAAAAAGGTACGGCCGTGGCCGACGCCGTCGACGCTGATCTCTTCCGTCTCGACGCCGAAAAGGCGCTGCACGCTGCGGTTCAGCTGGGCTCGGGCGAGGCACGCGAGGCGATCGTCAAGGAGGACTTCCGCTCCGCCATGCAGGCCCTGTCGAAGCTGCGCGAACCGGTCGACCAGTTCTTCAACGACGTTCTCGTCAATGACGATGACGTGTCGATTCGGGCAAACCGCCTGGCACTGCTCGGTCTCATCCGCTCGGCGACCGGCACGGTTGCCGATTTCTCCAAGATCGCGGGATGACGGGGGAGGTGTGCATGACGGCGAAGATCCTCGTCAGCGCCTGCCTCATGGGCCATGCCGTGCGCTACGATGGCGCGTCGAAGCCGCTCGTCCATCCGGCCATCGACCGCTGGCGCCTAGAGGGCCGGCTCGTCACCATCTGTCCCGAAATGTCGGCCGGCATGCCGGTGCCGCGTCCGCCGGCCGAGATCGCGTCCGGCATGTCCGGCACCAACGTGCTCGACGGCGGGGCAACCGTCGTCGAGAATACCGGCCGCGATATCACCGGTGAGTTTCTGGACGCCGCCGAGAATGCGCTGGCGCTCGCGCGCGAAACGGACTGTCGTTTCGCGCTGTTGATCGACGGCAGCCCGTCCTGCGGATCGGGTTTCGTCTACGACGGCACGTTTTCCGGCGCACGCCACGCGGGGCAGGGGGTTACGGCCGCGCTGCTCGCAAGGAACGGTATCGAGGTTTATTCCGACAGGGAGATTGAAGCCTTGGTCGAGCGGATCGATGGCCCACGCCAACCCAGATAACACGAGCCCAGATAAAAAGATTGCGCCCCTGCTTCTCTCAGGGGCGCAATCTCTCGCTGTTTCAGCGAATTGCCCGTCAGCCCTTGAATGCAGGGGAGGCTGGCCGGGGCAGGGAACTTTCCCGTTTAGGCCCTCAGTTTAGCCGAAGTTCGAGGCCGGTCGGATCAAATTGCCGTGAGCTTTCGGCGGCCACAGATGCCGCGACTGCCGGCTCTGCCTGTGTAAGGGTCTGAACCGCGGCAGTTTTGGCGGTCTCGTCGATCACAGACGCAGCCAAGTCATGATTGCCCGGGTTCGCGATATCGATATCGGCCGCAGCGGTCGCCGTATCCGCCTGTTCGGCTCCGTTCGCGGCTGCTTTGACAGCCTCCTCAGAAGGCTTGCTGACGAAAACAACCGGCGAGCCGCCGAGCCAGGCTTCGGTGCGCACAAGCCGCATCTCACCGTTGATTTGCTTGAGCTCGACCTTCTCGCTGCCATTCTCGATCTCAGGCACCACATAGGTGACCTTCTTCTTGATCTGCAGCGGCGGGCATTGTGCGCAGGAGACAGAGGCCACGCTGGAATTGACGGCCTCCCCGGAAACGACAGCTTCGATCGACTGTGCCCAGGCGCTGCCGGCGGCGAGCGCAACGGCGGTGGTGATCAGCAACAGGCGCATCGGTCTTCTCTCCGAGTTTGTTCTACAGCGCCGCGCGTCTTATCAGACGCGCAAAGGTCGCTGTAGCACTTTGAATTGCTGCATGTTTTGTCCTGAAATCGGCTACGATTTAAGGAACCATGCAGTCGGCAAGAATATGCGTTCTCTCTTACTTTCCCGTCAGGAGAATTGGTAAAAATTGAATGATCCGGCGCATTTACCGGCGGCGGTCAGGCCTTCTCGCGGGCAACCGCGCGCCAGCCGATATCGTGGCGATAGAAGCCGTTGTCCCAGGAAACGCCGTCGACTGCCGAATAGGCGCGGTCCTTGGCAGCGCTTGCGCTTTCGCCGATCGCCGTGATGTTCAGCACCCGCCCGCCCGTTGCAACCAGGCTGCCGTCCTTCATCGCTGTGCCGGCGTGAAACACCTTGGTCTCAGGCGAGGCCTCGGGCAGCGCAGCAATGGGCGAGTTCTTGTCGTAGCTGCCCGGATATCCCTTCGACGCCATGACCACCGTCAGTGCCGTTTCGTCGCGCCATTCGGCTTCCATGCCCGCAAGCGTGCCCGTCGCCGCGGCATAAAGCAGTGGCAAGAGGTCGCTCTTCATGCGCATCATCAGCACCTGGCATTCCGGGTCGCCGAAACGCACATTGTACTCGATCAGCTCCGGCCCCTTGGCGGTGATCATCAGCCCGGCGAAGAACACGCCGGAAAAGGGATGTCCGCTCTCCGCCATGCCGCGCATGGTCGGCTCGATGATCTCCTTCATCGTGCGCTCGGTCATTTCTGATGTCATCACAGGCGCTGGCGAATAGGCGCCCATGCCGCCGGTATTCGGGCCGGTGTCGCCATCGCCGACGCGCTTGTGGTCTTGTGCCGAGGCAAGCGCGAGCGCGGTCTTGCCGTCGCTGAGGCAGAAGAAGCTTGCCTCCTCGCCGTCGAGATAGGCTTCGACCACCACTTCCGCGCCGGCCGCGCCGAAGGCGCCATCGAAGCAGTCATCGACAGCAGCGAGCGCTTCGTCGAGTTCCATGGCAACGGTCACACCCTTGCCGGCGGCGAGTCCATCGGCCTTGATGACGATCGGCGCGCCCTGCTCGCACACATAGGCCTTGGCGGATTCAGCGTCGGTGAAGCGACCGTAGGCGCCGGTCGGGATATCGTATCTGGCGCAGAGGTCTTTGGTGAAGCCCTTGGAACCTTCAAGCTGGGCCGCGGAAGCGGAAGGGCCGAAGACGGCGACACCGGCAGCGCGCAGCACGTCTGCAAGGCCGGCCACGAGCGGGCCTTCCGGCCCGACCACGACGAAATCGATCGCCTCTTTCAGGCAGAAGTCCGCAACGGCGGCATGATTGTCGGTGTCGAGCGCAACGAGCGTTGCTTCCTCGGCAATGCCAGGATTGCCGGGCGCGGCATAGAGCTTGGTCAATTTCGGCGACTGCGCGATCTTCCATGCCAGCGCATGTTCGCGTCCACCCGATCCGATCAGAAGAACCTTCATTGCCTGCCCCCGACATGCCGAAATTGTTGCGTTGCGGTTAAGGCGAGGCGGCTGTCAGGTCAAGGGGGCAGGGGGCTATGGCGCACGATTCCCGCCTCGGAGTGCACCTTGTCCGGAGCGTCACGGGAGAGAGTAGACCGACATGCGCTCAGGCGATTGCCTGCTGGTTCTTGCGATCATCCTGCTCCTGGCCGTAGCGGGCGGTGCGCGTCAGCGCCCAGATGCCGAGATCCTCAAGTGGTAGCGGCTTGCTGATAAGGTAGCCCTGGAAGAGATCGCACCCTGCAGCAGTCAGCATCGAGAGTTTCTCCGGCGTGTCGACGCCTTCCCCGACCACGGCAACGTCCTTGGCGTGGCACAGCGCGATCAACGCCCTCAGAACCGGCAGTGATTGCGATGCCGTGAGGTTAGAAACGAGCGCCCGGTCCAGTTTGATCGTATCGGCGGTGTATTCGATGATCTGCTGGACAGAGGTATAGCCGGCGCCGAAATCGTCGATCGACAGGCGGAAGCCCTTTTGGCGCAGTTCGTCGATGTTGCGGCGGAGCTGGTCGCTGAACTTGACCGCGAAAGTCTCGGTCAGCTCAATTTCGATCGATTGCGGCTGCAGTCCATGGCGGTTGATACAATCGGAGAAATAGTCGGCAATCGCCTTCGAATGCAGTTCGGCCGAGGAAATGTTGATCGCCAGGATCGTATCGGGACCGAAGAGTGCCTTTAGCTGCCGGCAGTCGGACATGGCCTGGTTGATCACCCACCAGTCGATCTTGGTGAAGAGGCCGGAGCTTTCGGCGATCGGCACGAATTCGTCCGGCGTCACGTTACCGAGTACCGGCGAATACCAGCGCAGCAGCGCTTCGCAGCCGGTCACGCGACCGTCGGTGTCGACGATCGGCATGTAGACCAGATGGAATTGCTCGTCCGGATCGAGCGAGCGCAACTCGTCCTGGATCTGGCGCAGACGGGTGCGCTTGTCGTGCAGGGCGCGCGAGAACCGGGAAGAGCGGTTCTTGCCGCTAGTCTTTGCCTGATACATCGCCGCGTCCGCATTTGAAATCAGCTCGGCAAGGTTGGTCGCGTCATCCGGGCAGATGGCAGCGCCGATGCTGGCCGTCACCGGATAGCTCTTGCCGGAGACTTCGAAGCCATCTTCGAACAGCGCCAGGATGGCCGCAGCGACTTCGCGGACCGTGCCGTCGCCCGGTCGGGAGCGGACCAGCACCGCGAATTCGTCGCCTGAGAGCCGCGCCAGGATCGCCGGCTTCTGGCCGCGTCGCTCGGTGATCGCTTCGACATTCTCGGCGATGCGCGTTGCCAGGGTCTTTAAGAGTTCGTCGCCGATCTCGTGGCCATGCTTGTCATTGACGAATTTGAAGTTGTCGATGTCGATGAACAGCAGGCTGCATTTTTCACCCGAGACAATGGCCTCGCGCACGATGCCGGCGGCAACCGCGTTGAAATGACCGCGATTGCTGATGCCGGTCAGCGTGTCGGTCCAGGAGCTGCGCTGCACCAGCTTGAGCGATTGTTCGGACTGGCGATGCAGCTCTCTGATGTTTTCCGTCAGTCGCCCGATCTCGCCCTTCTCCTCCATGTTGCGGATCTCGTCATGGGCGCCGACCATGACGGCCATAACGTTGGCGTCGAGCTTGGCGATCGGGTCGGTGATGAACCGCCGGATGAGAACGATGATCAGCCAGATCGAAAACAGGCTCATCGCCACGGCACCAAATGCCAGCAGCAGTTTCTGCTGGGCCATCAGCCGGTCGAAATGATTGCTCGAAACCGTCAGCGTCGCATAGAGCGATGGCCCGAGATGCACGCTTGCCGAAAGGTCGTCGGTAATCGCGAGCGGCCACGGCTGAAGGACGACGTCGGCGCCGTATTCCTGCTTGAGTGTTTCCTGCATGTCGAGGAAACGATCCGGCTGGATCGCCACCTGGATAAGCAGCGCGCCCGATTTCTTGCTCGGCAGCGGTCGCGTGAAGGTAACGGGATCGAGGAAGTAGGAATAGACGATCCGCGCCTTGTGCCCGCCGTCGTAGAGGTAGGTCCAGTCGACAAGCTTTTCTTCGCGTATCAGTCGCCGTGCCAGATTGAGCTGCGCCTCGTCGATTTCGGCGAAGGGATCCCAGCTGTTTTCGAAATAGTATTCTGATTGCAGGTTCGATGTCAGGATCGACAGGGACACGTAGCCCGTCGGGTCGTCGGAGAGCGACTTGACACTTTCCTGCAGCCGGACGCCGAGCGCATTGGCCCGGTAGTTCTTGTCGGTTTCAGAGATGTACTGGCGCAGCGAATTGCTGTTCAGGAGCGCATTGAGAAAGCCCTTGCTGCGGCCGATCTCGTTCTGGAAGACGGCGGCGGCATGTTCCAGCCGCTGGGACAGCTTGGCATGTTCCAGCGCCCGGATCGATCGGCTCTGGGTGACATGGACCGAGATCGCCGCCAGCAGATAGCCGGCCAGCACCACGGGAAAGATCAGGATGAGTGCGCGCTTGCCGAGGGTCACTGGAAATTCGCCAATGTGCTGATGATGCGCCGGCGCAGCTGCACCGACGTCGTTGACAGTTCCTGCTGGTACTGACTCTTGGCCAGAATGTCTGGCGACGGGTAGATCGCCTGGTCCGCGCGCATCGCCTCCGGCAACAACGCAAAGGCGGCTTTGCTCGGCGTCGGCATATTGAGCGCCTGTGCGTTTGCGGCGGCACTTCCGGGCGAGCCGATATAGTCCAGGAAGGCGAGCGCCCGTGCCTTGTTCGGCGACTTGGCGACGACCGACATGCAATCGAGCCAGGAAAGCGTGCCTTCCTTGGGCACGACATAGCGCCAGATGCCCGGTGTACCGGCCTTTTCGTTTAGGACGTGCTGATCGCCGCTATAGCCAAGCGCCAGATGGATGTCCTTGCCGATGGCCTGGTTCTGGATCGAGCTTATGACGTATTCATAGGTCAGAACCGCCGGTGCCTGTTGCTTCATCAGGTTGAAGGCGGTCTTGAGCGTTGCCTGGTCGTTGGTGTTGATCGACTCGCCGAGCAGCATGAGGGGGGCGACAAAGGCCTCGTTGTGGTCGTCGTACATGGCGACGTGCTTGGTCAGCGCCGGAGCCGGCTGCATCAGGTCGCGCCAGGACGTGGGCGCTTCAGGCAGCATGTCCGATCGGTAGAGAAGGCCCATCGTGCCCCAGAGATAGGGCAGGCCATGGTTCGAGCAGCGCTTGCGCCAGCTTTCGTCATAATCCCTGAGCGAGGCGACATTGGTCTCGTCGACAGCCTCGAGCACGCCTCTGCGCCCAAAGAGCGCGGCGCCGTTCTCGCCGGTCACCACCAGATCGACGATGCTGTTCGGGTCGGCCAACACCTCGTCGCGGGTATCGCCGTTGTCGTAGTAGACCTGATGGATTCCTACGCCGGTTATTGCCGTCCAGCGGTCGAGGATCGCCTGATCGATATAGGATTCCCAGATCAGCAGGTTGAGCGTTTCGGCTTGCCCCGCCGTTGCCAGGAGCAACGTCGTCAAAAAGGCGGGAATCGCCGATCGCCCTCGCATTGTCTACCCCTGCCCAAGCCCCATCCAGCGACCGTAGCGCGCAAAAATTGATGAATGATTACGCAGGGCTGCGGGAAATAGCATGGTTGGAGCAAGGCGTTGCCGGGCGGAAAAACAGAACGGGCGCCGCATGGCGGCGCCCGTTGAAAAGTCTGCTGCTGGATGTCTGCCTAATGCCGCGCGGGCATCCTCGGCAGAAGGATCGTCAGAATGCCGAGCAGCGGCAGATACGAGCAGACCGTGTAGACGAACTCGATGCCCTGCCGGTCAGCAAAAATGCCGAGAAGAGCCGCACCCATGCCGCCGAAGCCGAAGGCGAAACCAAAGAAGACACCGGCAATCAGCCCCACGCGTCCCGGCACTAGTTCCTGCGCGAAAACGACGATCGCCGAAAACGCCGAGGAGAAGATGAAGCCGATGATGATCGACAGCACGCCCGTCCAGAAGAGGTTCGCATAGGGCAGCATCAGCGCGAAGGGGATGACGCCGAGGATCGAGAACCAGATGACGAAGCGCGCGCCGTAACGGTCGCCGATCGGACCGCCGAGGAAAGTGCCGGCGGCGGCAGCGCCCAGGAACAGGAACAGCATCAGCTGTGCTTGCTGAACGGTAACGCTGAACTTCTCGATGACGAAGAAGGTGAAATAGCTGGAGATGCTGGCCATGTAGACGTTCTTGGTGGCGGTCAGCAGCACCAGCACGGCGACGGCCCAGATCACGCGGTTCTTCGGCAGCGGCAAGGCGCGGCTCGGCGCCGGCTTGCTCATCGACGAGCGACGGTGGCGCACATACCAGGTGCTGACCCAGGTGAGCACGAAGAATCCGATGACCGCGACGATCGAGAACCAGCTGAGGCTGCCCTGGCCGAAGGGGATGACGATGAAGGCTGCGAGCAGCGGCCCCATGGCGCTACCGGCATTGCCGCCGACCTGGAACAGCGATTGCGCCAGGCCATGCCGCCCGCCCGAAGCGAGGCGAGCGATCCGCGAAGATTCCGGATGGAAGATCGCCGAGCCGACGCCGATCATGCTTGCAGCCAGAAGCAGCATCGGGAAATCATGCGCGTTGGCGAGCAGGATGAGGCCGGAGCAGGTGGAAAGCATCGCTACCGGCAGCGAATAGGGCAGTGCCCAGCGGTCGGTGATGATGCCGACGGCCGGCTGCAGCATCGAGGCTGTCAACTGGAAGGTGAAGGTCAGAAGCCCGATCTGCACGAAATCGAGCGAATAGTTCGCCTTGAGCAAGGGATAGAGCGCCGTCAGCAGCGACTGCATGATGTCGTTCAGCATGTGGCAGAAGCTGACTGCCAGGATGACGGAGAATGCCGTCTTTTCCGGGGTTATGCTCCCCGTTGAAGTAACCGTTGCCATGGATGTTTCCTTGCCGTCTCGATGGTTGTGTGCGGCGACGGATATCTCTACTGATCTTGCCCATGGCCTGCTTTTGTGATGTGGTCGAGTTCTTTCGCGAGTGGGCCAATGCCGATCCATCGAATAAATTTGCCCGAACTGCCCGACGCCGACCATTTCAGGAACCTGGACTGGATCGAGACCGGAAACTCCGCCGTGCTCGCTCTCGGCCGCGATTATGGCGCGGGCCTGACCGTTCCACTCCACAGCCATACCCGCACGCAATTGTGGTGGGCGCGGCAAGGCGTTGTCCTTGTGCGTACCGCCCACGGACGTTGGCTCGTCCCGCCGGGGCACGCCTTACTGATCCCCGCGGGGGTCGAGCATTCGACCGAGATGATCAGCGATGTGCGCATGCACTCGATCTATTTCACCCCATCGCTGCTGCGCGCCGAACGGCCGATGGTAATGGAAATCACCCCGCTTGCGGGCAGCCTGGTCGATGCGCTTGTCAGCGTCGAGAGCGAGACCATGTCGGAACGGCGGGAACAGCTGATCATGGATCTCCTGCTCGAAGAGATCGCTCTTCTGCATGAGCGGCCGCTCGGCCTGCCTTTCCCGCGTGAGCAGAAACTGGCGCTTCTCTGCCGGCAGTTCCTGGAGGCACCGTCGGCGACCGCCCATATCGACCAGTGGGCCGATCGCCTGGGTCTCAGCCGACGGACATTCACGCGGATGTTCCGCAACGAGACAGGGGTCAGTTTCGTCACCTGGCGCCAACAGGCCTGCATCTTCGCATCGTTGCCGCGCCTTGCGGACGGTGAATCCGTCACCAATGTCGCGCTTGATGCCGGCTACGAGAACGTTGCGGCCTTCACCACGATGTTTCGCCGCATGCTTGGAAGCGCCCCCAGTCACTACCTGAAAATGTACCAGGGCCGGTAGGCATCGTCGCCGGCATGGCAAACGGGAGTTGAATTGACCTGGTTAACGGAATCGTAGGAACAAGGGGCAATAAGTCGCCCCCGTGTCCTTTCAGATGGCGCCAATGGCCGGCGCGCAGGGCACGTTCAAACTTCGCCCCGGCGAATGATTCTTCCGGAGTTGTTCCTTGCGTATCCGTTCTTTTCTTCTCCTTTCTGGAACCCTTTTGTTGTCCGCAGGCACCGCCTCGGCTGCTGACGGCCAGTATTTCTGGTCGGGCGACTGGTACTTGAAGGTCGGCGCCACCGGCTTTCTCGGCCCGAAATACGAAGGCGCCTCCAAGCGCATGTTCCAGGCCGCGCCGCTGATATCGCTCGGCAAGGCCGGCAGCACCGTTCGCTTCTCGTCGCGCAACGACAACATGTCCTATGCGCTGCTGGACCAGGGCGGGTTCCGCGCCGGCGTCGCCGGCAAGCTGATCTTCGAGCGCGACGAGAATACCTCCAGCGACCTTAGGGGGCTCGCCCCCGTCAAGTTCGGTGGAGAACTCGGCGGCTTCGCCGAGGTCTATCCGACCGATTGGCTGCGCGTGCGCGCGGAAGTCCGACAGGGCATTCGCAGCCACCACGGTATCGTCGCCGATGTCACCGCCGATGCCTTTACCGACATCAGCAGCAATGTGCGCATTTCTGCCGGTCCGCGTATGACGGCCGCCACCAGCGACTATTTCAGCGCCTATTACGGCGTGAACGATGCCGAATCGGCAGCATCAGGCCTCAGCACCTATAATCCGCATGGCGGCATTGATTCCGTCGGTGTTGGTGCGGCGATCAATTGGCAGGCAACGGAAAAGCTTGAGACCGGTGCCTATGCCGAATATCGCCGCCTGATGGGCCCGGCGGCCGACTCGAGCCTCGTGCGCGAGCGCGGCAGCCGCAACCAGTTCCTCGTTGGCCTGTCGGCCACCTATCGCTTCGACTTCACGCTTCCCTGAACGGTGGCGCCAAGCGGCGGGACGGTGCGGCATCGAACCGCTTGACCGCCCCGGCGCGTAGCGTCAAACAGGAGGCATGAACACGTCCTCCGCCGATTCCGGGCGCGTCCACGACGCGCCGTCGAACAACTGGGTCTACCGCGTGCTGCCGCGTGCGCTGTGGCCCTATGCGCAACTTGCTCGCTGGGACCGCCCGATCGGCTGGCAATTGCTGATGTGGCCCTGTCTGTGGTCGGTCGCTCTGGCCTCGGGCACGGCGGCGGCAGCGGGGCAATTTTCGCTCGGCCGGTTCGTTTTTCATAGCTTCCTCTTCATCGCCGGCGCCATCGCCATGCGCGGCGCGGGCTGCACCTTCAACGACATCGTCGATCATGACATCGACATGGAAGTGGCGCGAACGCGCTCGCGCCCCTTGCCATCGGGCCGGGTCTCCCGCTTTCAGGCAAAGGCCTTCATGGTGCTGCAGGCACTTGTCGGGCTGGTGGTGCTGCTACAATTCAATGCCGTCACCATTTGGCTCGGTATCCTGTCGCTGGGGCTTGTCGCAATCTATCCCTTCGCCAAGCGGTTTACCGACTGGCCGCAGTTCTTCCTCGGCCTTGCGTTTTCCTGGGGGGCGATCATGGGCTGGTCGGCCGAGTTCGGGACGCTTTCGTTTGCGCCCGTGCTGCTCTACGGCGCGGCGATCGCCTGGACGATCGGCTACGACACGATCTACGCCTACCAGGATAGGGAAGATGACGAACTTATCGGGGTGCGGTCGACGGCTCGCCGCTTCGGCGACAATCCACGCCCTTGGTTGATCGGGCTCTATGGACTTGCCATCGCGCTGATGCTTCTGGCGTTTCTCGCCGCAGGGGCCGGGCTGTTTGCCTATCTCGGTTTGCTGATCGCGGCCGTGTTGCTGATCTATCAGATCCTGGTGCTGAACATCCACGACCCTTCGCAATGCCTCGCATTGTTCAAGTTCAATGGTGTCGTGGGATTGATCATTTTCGCCGGGCTGGTCGCGGCCCTTTTCGTTCGGCTGATATGAAAAACCCCCCGTTTTGGCGGAGGATCCTGCAGTCTATCCGAAATGTTTGATACACGTCCGCCGGCACTTTCCCGAGAGATCTGCGAGAGCCTGATCGCTCAGCCCCAGCTGATTGCGCTGGCAGCCTTGCGCTTCTTCGCCTCGGTGCGCGCACGGAAAATCGCAACGATTGCGTCAATGGTGGCGGCAAGAGACTTGCGCATCGGGTATCTCCTTCTTTCGTGACCTTGGCTATGGGTCGGATATGGCACGAAGAAGGCGAGGCGGCTGTTTCCGAAGGAACACCCGCGATTTGGCTGTGAACGTTTTGGCGTTACAGCGCCGCGCGTCAAGTATGACGCGCTAAGGACGCTGTAGCACTTCAGACTTGCTGCATACAAAAACCGGCCGCAGGGAACGGCCGGCTTTTGCACTGGAGGTATTCGGTTAAGCCCTAGCTGCGGGCGATGATTTCGCGCCCGTCGATCTTCATGTTGACGCCAAGCCGGCCGGTGGAGCGGCGCACGAGGAAGCGCGGCCTGCGGTCGGCAAAGAAGGAGTGGCGGCGCCGCGGCTTGAGCGGTGCGGTGCGAACCTCGCCGAGATGCTCTTCGAGGGCGCGAGCGACGCCATCGGCTTCGACCATCAGCATCGGAATGCGATAGGCTTCGGCCCAGGCGCGCCAATCGGCAGCAATGTCGGAAAGATCATGTGCAACGAGCAGCGGAACACAAAGGTCCGGATCGTCATGATGAAGTTCAAGCGTCACTGTAACGTCTCCGTCGCCGTGGTCGATCGCGCGTGCCGCGACCCCTTTGAATGCCCGCGCCGGCAGTGCGATCGAAAGCGGCAGGCCGCTTGATGGTAGCACCTTGCGCAGAACCGCGCCACGCTCGTCCAGGCTGATCGTGACATTGCCTGTGTGGCCACGCAGGACGTAGCTTGCCTGCTGAGGAAAGCGCTTCGGATCGAGCCGGAGCGTGTTTTCGACCCATGCGGGTTGAGAGAGTGTATTGCGCATTTCAATCGCCCTTGTTTTTCCTTGAGAGCCGATTTCCGGTCTTCTCTTCGGGACTTTTCGTCCTCTATGGGCTGGAGAATAGGCGGCTCCCCTTCCGGCCGACTTAAAAATCGCGGTTAAGAAAACTTTGCGTTTTTCGATGGTTAGCAAAAGCCGAGCAGCCAAGGTTTCCGTTTCGTCAACGCGGTGGCTCGCATTCTTGGCAATGGCCTGGTCGCGGCCGGCGAAAAGCCACACACAAGCCTGTCGTGCAATCATGCCGTGTCAGAATTCTGTTTCGGGGGATTGGTGTGACCCGCCCCTGGGTTAAGCGACGGGGCAGCAGGCATGGTTTCGACCTATCTCAATTACAGCCGGATCACGAGCGACTTGAGGACCAGCCTCGATCGTGTTGCCGACCGGCCGCTGGTCGCGCGCGAAGCGCAGTACTACAAGGAAAATATCGGCAACGTGAAAACGGTCGACGATTTCCTCGACGATTACCGGCTCTATTCCTACGCCATGAAGGCACACGGTCTCGAAGACATGACCTATGCCAAGGCCTTCATGCGCAAGGTGCTTGAAAGCGATCTGAAGGATACGGACAGTTTTGCCAACCGCCTCACGGACGAACGCTATCGCAACTTTGCCGAAGCGTTCAGCTTCAGCACATCGTCAGCCGCGGCACAGACGACGGCGCAACAGGATGCACTGATCGGTCTCTATAATGAACGGGTCGCCAATCTCGACACTGTTCTCAAAGGAGACAACGCCTATTTCAACGCAGCTATGGATCTCGTCACCAACGTCGATCAGTTCCTCGGAAATGAACGTTTGCGTTCCTATGCCTTCGGCATCTTTGGCATCGATGCGCGCAACTACTCCTATGATCAGGTCAGATACGCGTTGACCGCCGAGCCGGCGGATCTTGCCAATTCCCAGACCACGGCGCAGACCCGGCTTACCGAAGCCACGAAGACGCTGACTGACTTTGACACGCGGGCAACTGCGATGAAGGACATCGCGACGCTGACGGCACAGCTTGCAGAGGCGCCAGCGGCGGACAAGCCTGGGATCCAGGCGCAGATCGACGCCAAGAACGCCATCGTCGCCGATCTCAACACCAAGCTGCCGCCGGTCGGTAACGAGTCGACCGCATTGATGAATCAACTTTCGACCGAAGTGAACATGCTGAATAGGCAGATCAGCATGCTCGATGCCTACAGGCAATTGAACGGCGCCTTCAACTTCGAAGCCGATGGTAGCGTGGCCGCGGGCAGCAAGGCGATCACCGACGAAAAGAAGAAGATGCTGAATGAGGCCTATATCTTCAGCAGCCCTCGGCTGACGCCATCGGGAGCCATCCTTAACCGGGATTATTTCGAGCAGAAGATCGGTTCGATCACGACCGTTGCGGAGCTTGTGGCCGACCCGCGCATCGCGGACTACGTCAGAACGGCTTTCGGCTTGCCCACCACCACCGTGAGCGCGACGATCGAGAACATTCTCACCAGCGACATCAACGACCCGAACAGCTACGTCAACAAGTTTGGCGGTGAATACAACAAGGCCTACAAGGCCCTGCATGCCGCGTTCAATTTCCAGCCCGACGGGACGCTGCCGGCAGGCGCCAAGGCACAGACCGCCGAACAGACCAATACCACCACCAGCGGCTATATGGTCCACTACAACGACGCGGACGATGCAGAGGACGAGGGCAAGATCAGCCGCTACAAGCTGCTGATCAAGACCATGAGCAACGTCGATAGTCTCGTTGGCAACAGCGAATTGCGGTCCTTCGTACTCAGCGCCTTTGGCCTCGAAAACGAAGACCTGACACCGCGCAAGCTGAAGCAGATTCTGACCAGTGATCTCAACAATCCGACGAGCTACGCCAACTCCTTGCGTGATGAACGCTATATCAAGCTGGTGAAAGCGTTTAATTTCAACGCGGACGGTACGCTTGGCTCACCCAAGCTGGCGCAGAACGAGGCCGACATCGTCAATACTGCCAAGGCCTACATCGTCGAGAAATCGCGCTTCGGCACGGAGGACGAAAAGAAGACCGCCAAGGCGAAGGCGGAAGGGGAAAGCAAGTACTACACGACGCAGATTCAGAAGATCGAGACGCTTGACGATTTCCTCAAGGACAAGCGCCTCGTCGATATCGTGCTGATCGGCGCCGGCATTGACCCGGAGGGTGTCAAAACCGACTACCTCAAGCAGATGTTCACCTCCGACCTCAACGATCGCAAGAGCTTCATCAACACCGATCCGAACGGCTTGAAGTATCGCGAGATCGTTTCCGCCTTCAATTTCGACAAGGACGGAAAGATAGTTACAGGCGAAGCCGGGCAGATACAGACGCGGCGTGGGCTCACTATGACGTTCGACCTCTACCTCAACCAGACGCTTGAGGAGAGCGAGGGCGAGGACAATGCCGGTGTTCGGCTGGCGCTTTATTTCAAGCGCAAGGCGCCGGAAATCACCACACCCTACGACCTGCTCGCCGACAACGCACTGATGCAGGTTGTTCGGACCGCCTACAGCATGCCCGAGGGCCTCGCGAGCGCCAAGATCGAGATGCAGGCCGCTTACATCGAGCGCCTCATGGATATCAAGGACCTTCAGGATCCCGAGGAACTCGAAAAGCTGCTGAAGCGTTTTACCGCGCTTTATGACGTCGAGAACAACACCGACGTCAATCCGGGGCTTGCCATCCTGACGGGCGGCAGCGGCGGCGGCATCAGTGCCGACGCATTGTTCTCGCTTGCACAGCTGAGAGCCGGCGGCCGGTAAAAAGCGTCGTCAGTCTGCCCGCAACACCTTGTCAGGGTTCATGATGCCCGCCGGGTCGAACGCGTGCTTGATGCGGCGCATCAACTCGATTTCGATCTCGGGGCGGACCTCGGCGAGCTCGTCGCGCTTCAACTGCCCGATGCCGTGTTCGGCCGAGATCGAGCCGTTGTACTTCAGCACGATGCCATGAACGATGGCGTTCATTTCCCGCCAACGGTCGAGGAATGCCTGTTTGTCGGCGCCGAGGGGCTGCGAGATGTTGTAGTGAATGTTGCCATCGCCCATATGGCCGAATGAGCAGATGCGTGCGCCCGGCATCGCCTGCATGACGGCCGTATCGGCCTCCTTCATGAAGGCGGGGATGCTCGATACGGGGACGGAAACGTCGTGCTTGATCGAGCCGCCTTCGGGCTTCTGCGCTGGCGACATGCTTTCGCGCATGTGCCACAGCGCCTTGCGCTGTTCTTCGCTGGTCGCAATCACTGCGTTCTCGACCAGGTCGGCGACGATGCCCTGCTCCAGCAGTTCGTGCACCATGCGTTCGGCACTCTCGGCGGAATCGGAGGTGGAAATGTCGATGAGTACATACCACGGGTGAACGGTTTCCATCGGGTCGCGCACGCCTGGAATATGCTTTGTCGTGAACTCGACGCCGAGGCGCGGCATCAGTTCGAAGCCGGTGAGCGCAGTGCCGCAGAGGCTCGAGGCCTTGTCGAAGAGGGCCAGCGCATGTTCGACGCTGCCGACGCCGGCAAAGGCCACCTGATGGCCAAGGGGCTTCGGAAACATCCTGAGCACCGCGCCGGTGATCACGCCGAGCGTACCTTCGGCGCCGATGAACAGGTCGCGCAGGTCGTAGCCGGTATTGTCTTTCTTCAGCCGGCGCAGCCCGTCCCAGATCTCGCCGGTCGGCAGAACCACTTCGAGGCCGAGGCAAAGCTGGCGCATGTTGCCATAGGCTAACACTGCGGTGCCGCCGGCATTGGTCGAGAGGTTGCCGCCGATGCGGGCCGAGCCTTCCGACCCGAGCGACAGCGGAAACAGTCGATCGTTATCATCGGCCGCCTTCTGGATATCGGCAAGGATGCAGCCGGCGTCGGCAACGATGACATTGCCGACGGGGTCGATGTCGCGAATCCGGTTCAGCCTCTGCAGCGACAGGACGATATCGGCCTTGCCCTCGCGCGGGATCTGACCCGCCACATGGCCGGTGTTACCGCCTTGCGGAACGATTGCCGTTCGGGTCGCGCTTGCAAGCTTCATGATGCGCGACACCTCCTCGACCGAACCGGGGCGAAGCACCATCGGGGTGGTGCCCTTGTAGAGCCCGCGGGATTCGATGAGGTAGGGCGCGAGGTCCGCCGGGTTCGTCAAGGCATTGGCGCTGCCGACGATGTCGATGAAGGAGGCGATCAGTTCGGGAGAGGGGAGCGTCGTCGTCATGGCCCTGCCTTCGCAAATGCGCCCGACGGCGCTACTGCATAATTCCTTAAATCGGAATCGAATTAAGGACAAAATTATGCAGCGGGTTTAGAGCGTTACAGCGTCCTTTGCGCGTCATATTTGACGCACGGCGCTGTAAAAGTGCCTGTCGGTCAGTCTCTGGGGGCGGCAGCACGCTGCAGCCGGTCGAGGATCGCCTCTCCCAACCCTTCCGAAGGGATGGGGCCGAAGGCGATGGTTGCGGAGCCGCTGGCATCCGCCCTCTTCATATAGTCGAAAAGATTGGCAGCTGCCTCGCGCAGGCTGCCTGCCGGGCTGAGGTCGAGTACGATCGCGGCGTGCTCTTCGCCGGGGAGCGACGCATTGCCGAACCGGATCAGCGCTTCTCCCGGACGCACGTCGGCGGCGTCGAGCCGGACAGCTGCGCCCGGCGCGTAGTGCGAGGCGAGCATGCCCGGGGCCTCGATAGTCGCTCCGGCGCTCTGCGGCCTCGAGACGGTAAGGCCGGTCAGCCTTTCGATTTCGAAGACGTCGAGACCGCCCGGACGCAGCAGGCGCAGCGCGCCGTCCTCGACCTTGATGATCGTCGATTCAAGCCCGATCTCCGCAGAGCCGGCGTCGAGAATGAGCTTGAGGCGCGGCCCGAGATCGGCTTCCACATGGGCAGCGCTTGTGGGACTGATCTTGCCCGACGTATTGGCGCTCGGTGCGGCGAGCGGGCGGCCGAAGCGGGCAATCACCCGACGTGAAAAGCCATCAGGCATGCGGATGCCGAGCGTGTCGAGGCCGGCCGAGGCAAGCGCGTGCACGGTGCTTGTTGTGCGCTGGGGCAGGATCAACGTCAGCGGGCCGGGCCAGAACGCTTCGGCCAGGCGCCGCGACAACGAATCGAATGTCACATGGGCTTCAGCCATCGCCATGTCTGACACATGCGATATCAGTGGGTTGAAGCGTGGACGCCCCTTCATCTCATAAATACGGCTGATCGCATCGGGATTGGTGGCGTCCGCTGCCAGGCCGTAGACCGTCTCGGTCGGAATCGCGACGGGCTCGCCTTCGGCAAGCACCGCACAGGCACGCTCGATCGCCCGTTCCGGCTCGGTCCGTGTATCGATGATTTCGGCCATGTCGCTTCCGTTTCCCTTTCCGAGGCTTCCTTAAAGGAGCCACGGTGAAAACAGAACGATTTTCTTCAGGCAACCGGGTCTGCGCTTCAGAGGCTGCGAATGATGCGCTTCAATGCCTCGTCGCGCGCGCCGAGCATCAGCACGTTCTTGAGCGCGACTTTCGGGTCGTCGGTACGAAAGAGCAGCCCGTTGTCGCGAACGCTGCGATTGATGGTCATCTGCCCCTCTGGCGCATCGGGCTCGATGGCAACGGCGAAGTACATTCGGGAATAGCCGGTCTGGATGCGTTCGAAGAAGTGTTTCTCGTCGCCGAGGTCACAGAAGAAGTTGGCGAAATAGAACGACCAGGTGACGTCCTTGGACGGGGCGAGATGTGTTCTCGCCGCCGTGACATGGCAATAGCCGAGATGCGGCCGACCGGTGAGCGTGCGGTGGAAGATCATCTTGGGAAACTGGATCGAGGTATGGAAGCCGTTCATCCGCTTGTGCGTCGTTTCGCCGGCGGTCGTCAGCTTGTGGGCGGTGCGCTCGGCAACCTCGTCATAGCTCAGATAACGCCGCTCGCGCTGCGACCATTGACGCCTTTCTATGCGGCCGGTGCGCAGGAACTCGGTGTGGACCGCTGTCTTCGGAGCGATCGTTGGCAGCTTCTCGGCTGCGGCGTCGTAGTATTTGAGCTTTGCCATGAACTTCAATGCGCTGTTTGCCGGTTCGGCCGGTTTCTCCGTCAGGCGACGCTAATGCATTATGGTTAATGGAAGATTTCACTCGCGTCGGTGGGCCTTGCCCCGCGTCACGGGAAGACATGTCGCAAAATGGCGAAGGATCCGCGCTTTCTCGCAAGCCTTGCCGGAAAAAGCGACAATTGCTCAATCCTTGAGCTATCCTATTGTTTACAATGAAAAATGATCAATCACAGGGCGTTTGGTGCGCTTGATGTGCTGTGTCGTCTTTCTGGAATCGGATGTCGTTAATCGGCAGCTACGACGATGGCTTCCGCGATTAGATATGCCTACTCAAGGTGCTGTCTTTTAGGGAAGGCGGAGAATTGGGAAGCCGGTCAAAACCCGGCGCTGCCCCCGCAACGGTGGTGGAGCGAAAGCCACGGCACAAAGCCACTGGACGGTTCCGTCCGGGAAGGCGCCGGGCTGGTCCTTGCGGACGGCTCCTGAGCCCGGAAACCAGCCTTGACGCGAACAGACCGTAACGGGTTGCGGCGGGCAGCCGGATCGGAGCCGTCATCGCACAGGCAATGCGCCCGTGCGGGTTCCAGTCCTGCCTCTCCGAAACAAGGCGAACGAGGACAGGACATGGACATCAAGGGCGATATGCTCCGCAAGCTGAAGGGTCGACGCGACGGCTACAGCCTCGACCGGGCCTTCTACATCGACCCCGACTACTACAGGCAGGATCTCGAAAGCATCTGGTACAAGGACTGGTTGTTCATCGGCCACGACTGCGAGATCCCGCGTGCCGGTAACTATTTCACCGTCCAGGTCGGCGATTATCCTGTCATTATCGTTCGCGACCGACAGGGCACGATCCGCGCCCTGCACAATTCCTGCCGTCATCGCGGTTCTCGCGTCTGCGCGCAGCACAAGGGCTCTTCGGCCAAGCTCGTCTGTCCCTATCACCAATGGACCTATGAGCTCGACGGCGCGCTGCTCTTTGCCCGCCAGATGGGCGAGGATTTCGACAAGGCGGCCCACGGCCTGAAGCCGATCCACTGCGAGACCGTCGGCGGTTACATCTTCATCAACCTGTCCGAGCAGCCGATGGATTTCGGCCCGTTCCGCGACATGGTCGCGCCCTATCTTGCGCCGCACCGCCTGGGTGAAACCAAGGTCGCCTTCGAAAGCACGATCATCGAAAAGGGCAACTGGAAACTCGTCTGGGAAAACAACCGGGAGTGCTACCATTGTGCCGCCAACCACCCCGAACTTTGCCGCACCTATCCCGAAGCGCCGACGGCGACCGGTGTGCAGGGCGCCAAGGATGATCCCGTCATTGCCGCGCATTGGGCGAAATGCGAAGCAGCCGGACTGCCGAGCGAGTTCCGGATGTCCGAGACCGGCCAGTTCCGCTCGGCGCGCATGCCGTTGATCGACGACGCCGAGAGCTACACCATGTCCGGCGCCCGCGCCGTGCGGCGGCAACTGTCGGCAGACGTTAGCCAGAAGCATATCGGCACGCTCCTGCTCTTCCATTATCCCTCGACCTGGAACCATGTGCTGGCCGACCACGCCATCACCTTCCGCGTCCTGCCGCTCGGCCCGGAGCTGACGCAGGTGACGACCAAGTGGCTGGTCAACAAGGACGCGGTTGAAGGCGTCGACTACAATCTCGAGCAACTGACGCATGTCTGGACCGAGACCAACGATCAGGACCGCCAGATCGTCGAGGAGAACGCCTTTGGTATTCGCTCGCCGGCCTACCAGTCAGGCCCCTATTCGCCCGAACACGAAGGCGGCGTGATGCAGTTCGTCGAGTGGTATTGCAAGTTCATGGAACAGCGCCTGCAGGGCGAGGCTGCTCCGCTTTCCCGGGTCGCCTGACATGCAGATGGCATCCTCGTTCCATCATTTCGACGAGCTTCATGTCTGGATCGACAGGCAGAACATGCTCGAATGCACATCGGCCGTGATCGAGACCGCCGATGTGATGACCTTTACCTTCCGGGCGGAAAAGCCGGCCTGGTTCCGCTATCTGCCTGGGCAGTTCGTCACGCTCGAGCTGCCGGTCGCCGACGAGCCGGTCATGCGCACCTACACGCTGTCGTCGACGCCCTCCCGGCCGTTGTCGATCGCCGTCACCGTCAAGGCGCAAGCCGATAGCATCGGCACGCGCTGGATGTTCGATCACCTGAAGCCCGGCATGCGGCTGAAGGCGTTCGGTCCGCTCGGCGATTTCAGCTTCGTGCGCCATCCCGGCGAAAAATATCTCTTCATATCGGCAGGCTCCGGCGTCACGCCGATGATGTCGATGACGCGCTGGATGGCGGACTGCGTTCCCGAGACCGACGTCACCTTCATTTCCTGCGCCCGCCGGCCAGACGACCTTCTGTTCCGCTCGGAACTGGAAGTGCTGGCGCGCCCGATGTCCGGGCTAAACCTCGGCTTCGTGGTCGAGGGGCATGAGTCAAGGCACGGATGGCACGGGCTGCGCGGCCGCATCGACGGCGCCAAGCTGCCGCTGCTTGCACCCGACTTCATGGAGCGCACAGTGTTTTGCTGCGGTCCGGAGCCGTTCATGCGCGGCGTGCGCGAGTTGCTGAAGGCGGCCGGTTTCGACATGAGCCGCTATCACGAGGAAAGCTTCCAGCCGGCGGCAGCACCGGCAGCCGAGGAGATAGCAGTCAGGGCAGGGGCGGCAGCCGACGCCGAAGCGCATGGCGCCAAGGTGGTCTTCACCATGAGCGGCAAGGAGATCGAGGCCAAGCCCGGCCAGACGATCCTGCAGGCGGCGCGGGCCAACGGCGTCAGGATCGGTGCGGCCTGTGAAGGCGGCATCTGCGGTACGTGCCGGGTGATGAAAGTCGCCGGCGAGGTCGAGATGAACCACAACGGAGGTATTCTCGACGACGAAATCGATGAGGGCTACATCCTCGCCTGCTGCTCGCGGCCGCTTGGAGATGTACAGATCGAAGCCTGACAATGCTTGATGGTCGCGGGGAGCGTGTTCTTTCCGCGACCGACCCGTCAGCGGCTGGCCGCGGCCGCCAGCCGCACGGCGCGGTCGTGCCGACCGAAATCGATCGACCCGGTCGCCATCATGTCGACGCCTTCGCCGGCGGCGCTGGCAGCTTCGGCGCGGCTGATAAGCAACGGCTGGCTTTCGATTTTCGCCGTCGCCTGGGCAGCGCTGGCGGCGCCGACCCCGTCGTCGGCTCTGGCAATGAGAACGAGCGGCAGTGCCTTTTCCGGCAACAGGGCGCCGCCGGCCCAGATCGGTCGCAAGGTGGCGCTGCTCATAGCCGCGACATTGACGTCGATGTCGTCAAGTGTACCGGGCACACGATAGGGACAGCGGCGTTTGCCGCAATTGATCCCTGACGAGAATTGCCACAGCGCATAGCTGTCCCAGTTGCCGATCGGAAACACATTGCGGATATCCGGCTTGTAGCGGGCATACCACAGGGGTAGTCGCGACAGCAGTCGGTGCTTCGCGCGGTTGGCCGCGATGTATTTGGCCGTGACATGATTGGTGTAGAGCATCGGGTAGCGGCCGGTGCGGGTCTTGATATGTCCGGCAAAGATCGCCGCGTCTTCGAGCGACATGAATTTGTCCGGGTCGATGCCTTCGAGATCGAGCACCATCAACTCGTCGTCGCGCGGGCTCGCATAATCGAGAAAATGGTTGGCCTGATCGACCGGGTTGCCGGGGCGGGCAAGATGATAGGCGCCCCACAGCAGCCCATGGGAGCGGGCGATCATCCGCCGTGTCTGGTAGAGCTCGCGGCTGACGGCGTATTTGCGCCACATCGTCTTGCAGTGGGCGACAGTGTCGCCGCCATGATCGCCGGTGCAGGAGAAGCTTTCCGGCAGGCCGTCGGAGGCCTTGGCGATGAAGCCGGAGATACGCTTGTCGGAAAGCATTGTCTCCCAGTCGATGCTGTTCATTTCATAAGCGTCGACGATGATGGCGTTGGACTTCGACTTCCAGGGCTCCAGTTCGCCGGCGCGTGCGTTCACCGCCGCGAAAGCCAGACCCAGGAGGGTCGCGAGGCGCAGAATCATCCGTAAGGTGGAGATATACCGCTTTGCCATTCAGTGAGATTGCCGACTCTACAGTTAATTGATCGTAAATCCCAGTCCCCGAGCCGACTGTGCTTGAGACGGTGGCGAATGTATAGAGACTTATGGCTGTATATCAGAGGGTGCTTCTATTGCTGTCGCTGTCCCTTGTCGGTCCGATATCTGCAGCTCCATGTGTACTGTCACAGGCGTGAAGCCAGTCTCTTTCGCCGTCCGTCGAGGCGGCAGGCGAGTCAACTTTGTATGCCGGAACATGGAACAAAACCCGTCACTTAGACGTTAGCCGGCGACCGTTTTCGATCGGACCGTAATCAGGATACGTATCGACACGCGGCTGAAATCGCGCAAACTGGCGGTTGTGAAGGTGGCTCGCTGGCGTCGGAAGCGGCGCAAGTGCTCGTATGGAGAGTTATATGAGAACAATGACAGGCAAGTGGTTCGCCGCAGCGATTGCTGCCGCGGTCTTGATGACTTCGGCTGTGCCGTCCCAGGCTTTCATGCCGGCTCCGCTGCGTGTTGAACGGCAGAGTGATGCCACCGAGGTCCAGTATCACCGCCCCGGCTACGAACGGCGCGGCGGATATTATTATTACAATGGCTATCGCGGCTATAACTATCGCCGTCCGGGCTATCGTTATTATAATGGCTGGTGGTACCCGATGGCGGCCTTCGGCGCCGGCGTGATCATCGGCGGAGCCGTTGCCCAGCCGCCGCGCTACACGCGGCCTGCGCCTGCCTATGGCAGCCGCCATGTGCAATGGTGCTACGACCGCTACCGCTCCTACCGGGCCTACGACAACACCTACCAGCCCTACGGCGCGGCGCGCCGGCAGTGCTACTCGCCCAATAGCTAAGAGGGCAAGGAAGAGACAGCAAAAAGGCCGGGCATTGTCCGGCCTTTTCTGATGCCGGCAAGGTCAGAGAATGCCGATCCGCCTGAGGATCCACCACGCAAGGCCCATGGAAAGCGCGATGAACAGCGCGGCATACAGCGTGCCGCTGCCATCGGCGAAGGGAAGGGCGCCGGTGTTCATGCCGAAGAAACCGGTGACCAGCGTCGGCGGCAATAGGAAGGCTGTCATCAGCGACAGAATATAGAGGTGCCGGTTGGTTTCGGAGGAAATCTTGCTGTCGATCTCTTCGTGCAGCAATCGGGCGCGCTCCTGGAGTGCGAAGACGTCGCGATCCACGGCCTCGAGCCGATCGTAGAGGCGCTCGGTGACGTCGATGAAACCGGGCGGCACCTCGTCTTCGTCCGACGCGCCGGCGCGGCGAAGGAGAGCAAGGATCGTGCGCAGGTGCCGGTGAAGGCGAACCACGGTGCGGCGCAATGGCGCCAGGCCCGGCTGCTGCCGGTGACCGGCTTCGCCATAGACGTGATCTTCGATGACATTCAGCTCTTCGGTCAGTTCGAGCACCAGCGAGATCAGCGTGCGCTGGAATTCGACCACCAGCATCTCGAAGAGGTCGATCGGCCGCGCGCATTTGGTGCTCTTTTCGACTGCGGCCTTTACCCGGTCGATGCTGCGCAGCGGGTGCAGCCGCGTCGTGATGATCACCCTGTCGCTGACGGCAAAATGCAGCCAGCCGATCGTCTTCGTCACCGCATCGAAAGTGCGCTCGAAATCGACCAGCGTTCCGTGCACGATATCGTCGGAGACAGTGATGGCCGCCTGGGTGTCGTGGCTGGTCAGCGTCGTTACGGCTGCCGGCGGCAGGTTGCCGATCCGCTCGATGAGCGCCGGCGTTCGCGCGTCCGAAAGCGCCAGATGCAGCCAGACCCAGCCGTCGCCCTTGATGAGACCGTCGATCGAGGCATCGTTGGCGATGCGCTGGCATCGGCTTTCGCCAGGCAGGAAGCGGTAGGCCCAGACCAGGCCGGGTATCTCGGGGGAAATCAGGTTCATTTGAACGCCTTGGCGAGGGCCATCGTTACTGGCTTCTATGCGCCGTTGATGACAGTTTTGTTACGATGCCGTCCGCACCGGCAACCATCACAACGCGGGCTGAATTGACGTTGACGTTTACGTAAAAATCAATAGTGTTCGGCCAAACGAAGATGCGCCGGCAGCTGCGAAAGCGCCCGGTATCTGGGAGGATCATCATGTACAAGGCACCCGTTGATGAGATTGCATTCACGCTGAAGCACGTGGCCGGAATGGCCGGCGCGCTGGAAAGCGGCGCTCTCGGCGACCTCGGCGAGGATCTCGTGGATGCGATCCTGTCGGAGGCAGGACGTTTCGCGACCGAGGAAGTGGCGCCGCTCGGCGACGTCGGCGACAAGCAGGGTTCCCGTCTCGTCGATGGCAAGGTTCAGACGCCTGACGGTTGGCGCGATCTCTATCACAGCTGGATCGGCGGCGGCTGGAACGGGTTGACGGCTCCGGAAGAATTCGGCGGCCAGAACCTGCCGCATATGCTGCATGTCGCGGCCATGGAAATGTGGAACGCCGGTTCGATGGCATTTGCGCTCGGGCCCACGCTTACCATGGGCGCCGTCGACGCGCTGGAGAAGCATGGCTCCGAGGCTCTGAAGGCAACCTACCTGCCGAAGATGGTATCCGGCGAATGGACCGGCACCATGAACCTGACGGAGCCGCATGCCGGCTCCGATCTTGGCGTTCTCAAGACCCGGGCCGAACGTCGCGACGACGGCACCTATCGCATTTTCGGCCAGAAGATCTTCATCACCTGGGGCGAACACGATTTCACCGACAACATCGTCCACCTCGTCCTGGCGCGGCTGCCGGATGCGCCTGCAGGCACCAAGGGCATTTCGCTGTTCCTCGTGCCGAAGTTCCTGGTGAACGCCGACGGTTCGCTCGGCGAGCGCAACGATCTGTTCTGCCATTCGCTCGAGCACAAGCTCGGTATCCACGGTTCGCCGACCTGCACGATGATCTATGGCGACGGCAAGTTCGGCGCAGAGAAAGGCGCGATCGGCTACCTCATCGGCGAAGAAAACCGCGGCCTTGCCTGCATGTTCACGATGATGAACAACGCCCGTCTTGCCGTCGGCATGCAGGGCGTCGCGATTGCCGACGCCGCCACCCAGAAGGCAATCGCCTTTGCCAAGGAACGCACGCAGGGCAAGGCGCCCGGCTGGTCCGGCCAGGGCATGAGCCCGATCATCGAGCACCCGGATGTTGCCCGCATGCTGCTGACGATGAAGGCCCTGACACAAGGGTCGCGCGCCATCGCCTATGCCTGTGCGCATGCGGTGGACATGGGCCATGCGGCAGACGGCGACAAGGCGAAGTTCTGGCAGGAGCGCTCCAGCCTGCTGACGCCGATCGCCAAGTCGTTTGCGACCGATGCCGGCGTCGACGTTGCCTCGCTTGGCATCCAGGTTCATGGCGGCATGGGCTTCATCGAGGAGACCGGTGCCGCTCGTTACCTGCGCGATGCCCGCATCGCCCCGATTTACGAGGGCACCAACGGCATTCAGGCGATCGATCTCGTCACGCGCAAACTGCCGCTTTCGGGCGGCGAACACGTCCGTGGCTTCATTGCCGAATTGCGCGAGATAGGTGGCGCGGTCCGCGCCTCCAACCGTGAGGGATTCGGCGAAACTGCGGCGCGACTAGATGCTGCGCTCGACGATCTCTCCGAGGCGACGGAATGGCTGATTGCTGCTGTTTCGGCCGGTAAACTCTCCGAGGCACTGGCAGGAGCCACGGCCTGTCAGCGCCTGTTCGGTCTCGCCTTGACCGGCGCCTACCTCGCCAAGGGCGGTCTGGCCGAAGCGTCTGACGGTAAGGACGAGCAACGCATCGCGCTCAGTCGGTTCGCCGCGGAAAACATGCTGGCGGAAACCTCCGCCTTGAAGGATCGTGTCGTTACCGGTGCCGACAGCCTTGCTGCCGCGCGCGCCGTCTTGGGTTGAGGGGAAATATCATGACCGACCAGGTGCTTGTCGAACGTCCGGAAGCCTATCCGGGCGTGCAGGTCATCCGCTTCAACCGGCCGGAAAAGAAGAACGCCATCACGCGCGACATGTACGCGAAGATGACCAATGCGCTGACGGTTGCCGGCAGCGATCCGGCCGTTCGCGTGACCGCGTTCCTCGGCACCGAAGGCTGCTTTTCCGCCGGCAACGACATGGCCGACTTTCTGGCGTTTGCCATGGGCGGCAGCATGGGCACCGAGGTCATCGATTTTCTGAAGGCGCTCGCGGGTGCGGCCAAGCCGGTCGTCTCCGGTGTCGACGGGCTTGCCATCGGCATTGGCACGACGATCCACCTGCATTGTGATCTGACCATCACTTCCGCCCGCTCGGTGTTTAAGACGCCCTTCGTCGATCTGGCCCTGGTGCCGGAAGCGGCGTCGAGCCTGATTGCGCCGCGCATCATGGGGCATCAGCGTGCCTTCGCTCTGCTTGCCGCCGGCGAACCCTTGGAAGCGCGCGACGCGCTCGAAGCCGGACTGATCTGGAAGATCGTCGGCCAGGATGCCGTCGAGGAAGAGACGCTTTCGCTCGCCGCCCGCCTTGCCAAGAAGCCGCCGGAGGCGCTGCGCATCGCCCGTGATCTCGTCCGCGGTGACCGCAGTGATGTGCTCACGCGTATCGACGAAGAGGCGAAGCACTTCGCAGCGCAGCTGAAAAGCGCCGAGGCAAGGGCTGCTTTCGAGGCCTTCATGCGTCGCTAGGACGTTTTCCCGGCATCCCTTTCGGTGCCGGACAAGCAAAGTCGGGGCGGTCCTTTAACCGTCCCTGTGTGAAGATCGCGTTGCCGCCGGCATCCCGAACTTGCATATGACAATTTTAATCGCTTCTTAAATAGCGATCGCTAGCGTGCGGCGCGATAGGCCTACCCTCACCAGGGTGGCCCCGGCCGCATGAGGCATGGCTGGCCCCGCCTTTTTGGCATGTTCAACGTTTTCCCGAGGCTTGACCAACCGCCACTCCGGCGGCTGAGCGATGCTGCGCGTGAAAATCATCGAGAGCTCATGTCCGGCGAAGCACGCCGGCCCCTGTTAGGAGCCCATCTTGTCCAAGCGATCGAACCTCATGACGCGCATTCTCGTCGCCGCGTCCGGTGTCGTTGTTACCGCCTTTGCCGGCTTTTCCGTCTATATCGACACGCTTCAGTACGACACAACCACCAAGGCGGTCGAAGAAAACATCTCGTCCTCCAGCGTCCAGGCCGCACAGAGCGTCGCCAAGTGGCTCAACGGTCGCGTCACGTTGACGGCGATGGTGGCCGACGCCGCCGGTCGGACGACCGATGACAACGGCGTCCAGCCGATCCTCAAGAACGACGTGCTGACCAACGAGTTCATCTCGACCTATGTCGGCAACGAGAGCGGCAAGTTCATCACCTGGCCGGACAATCCGATGCCGGCGGGCTACGATCCGCGCCAGCGCCCGTGGTATCAGCAGGCCGTCAAAGCCGACGCGCGTGTTCTCACCGAGCCCTATGTCGACGCCTCGACCGGCGACCTCATCATCAGCGCTGCCGTTCCGGTCAAGCGCGACGGCAAGCTTTACGGCGTCACCGGCAGCGACTTCTCACTGGAAACGCTGGTCTCGATGGTCAAGGGCATCGACGTCGGCGGCGAAGGCTTCGCCTTCCTCGCCAGCAAGGACGGCCAGATCCTCGTTCACCCGGATTCCAAGCTCGTCACCAAGACGCTTGCCGACGCCTTCCCGATCGACACCCCGACGATCAGCTCCGGCATCATGAACACCGAACTCGATGGCAAGCCGATGATCGTCAGCTTCGTACCGGTTCAGGGCCTGCCCTCGGTCGAATGGTATGTCGGCTTCGTCATCGACGCCGATGTCGCCTATTCCGCGATCGACCAGTTCCGCATTGCCGCAACCGTCGCGACCATTCTCGCCGTCGGCGTCATGCTCGTCTTCCTCGCAACCTTCCTCAACCGCCTTGTCATCCGCCCCGTCACCGACATGACCGGCGCGATGGAGAAGCTTGCCGCCGGCAATCTCAACGTCGAAATCCCCGGCGAAGATCGCCGCGACCAGATCGGCTCGATGGCCGCCGCAGTCGCCGTCTTCCGTTCCAATGCGGTCGAGCGTGCCCGCCTCGAAGACGAGGCCGACGCCAACCGTTCACTGTCGGAGCGCGAGCGCCTGGAACGCCAGGCTCGCGATGCCCGTGATGCTGCCGAAGTGCAGCAGGCC